>JAQUCE010000001.1:103725-157076 GCA_028686345.1 Kiritimatiellia bacterium | reverse complement strand
TCCCGAAGGAAGGGGCGCGGCGCATCGGCAGCGGCGAAGGCCGTCACACCGTTCGTCCGTGTATCACGCCACTGGGTGACGAAATTGGTGCCGTTTTCAAAGACAAGCGACAGGCTCCCCGGATCACTCGCATCCACATGAAACCATGATCCCGCCACCGGCTTAACAGGGATAGCTTCCGACGCGATTGTTAACGACCCATTTTCAACCGTTATACGTGTACCAGAACCAGCCGTGCTTCCAACAACCAGAGAACCCGCGCCACTCTTGACTAACTCACCCATCCCTGAAACATTAACCAGGGTAGCCGTCATAGCGACCTCCGGCACTGAAATAACTGTTCGTCCTGTCATTGTCACATTGCTCAGCGCGGGTTGCTCGCCAGCCAGCCCTGCAAGCAACTCAAGTGTGCCACCATTCAAATCTACAACGCCGCCAAAACAATCCTTCCCCTTTAAAGCCAGAGTGCCGTCACCGCGTTTACTTAGAGCAAACCCGCCGCCCGTCAAACCGTCCGCCTGAACACGCGTTAGCGAGCCCCGGTTATTCAGTACTTCCAGATAGCCGGAAGCATTCATTTCGATCCTTTCGAACTTTTGGTGAGATTCAGAACCGGAGATCGCGCCGAATAATAACGTGTTCGTCCCCGATTCCGTTGCCGCCTGACTAATTTCAAAAGAGGTGCTGTCTATGTTGTGCTTGACGAATGCACCATCCGGAATACCTGTACCTGTCACTGTTGCGCCGGGAGAGGCCAAGAGGCCTGTCGCCACCTTACGGACGATTGTATCCCCCTCCGTTAAATACCATTCCGAGGAACTTGCCGAAGAGTTCGCCCGTCCGGAAACGACCAGCGAACCGCCATCAAAGATCAATGGCCCGGTAGAAAGGTAATTGCTGATAGATGATGCCTGTGATAAGGCACCGAGATGCATGTAGTCGTAAACGATACCACTGGCCAGCGTGGTCGGGCCGGTGTATGATGTATCTGTGCTCACCACGCCTCCATGCCAAACAAGTCCGTTCGTTCCCTGGATGTCCGTATAAAACAAGGTGAAAATCCTCTCCGAAAAAATCTCCGGATCAGATCCGTCAAACAACAGCGGACCACCGCGCAGACGTATCTGATAAGTTGTCCCGCATCTGTCATGCAACAATCCCCCCAGCGTAACGCCACCTTCGGGAAGCATGACAGTCCTGTGTGCAATCGGCGCGTTAGTGAAATACGCCATCGCATCAACTCCCTCCGCGACAACTCCATCCTTCCAATTGGCAGCATCACTCCAGTTCCCACCCGCTGTGTTTGTCCAGACACCATCCGCTGCGAAAATACTGCTGATCATACAGATTGCAGCCATCAAACCCATCCAGTTTTTATTATAAGCTCTCATTTCTTATACCCTCCATCGAGATTAAATCTCTTAACATGTTTCAAAGATAAACCCTGATTCAACTTCCGACAAGACACAATTGCGCAAAATCATTAGCCTAAATGCGAAATTTATGTTGTTATGAAAATATAATATGGATATAGTAGCTGTGTTTTAAGTAAATTGCAGTGTTTGTTTCTCACGACTCTCAGAAAACCATATTTTTATGAAACCCAATATTAAGCCGACAAAAAAGAAATTGAAAACCCGCGTCCCACGCGTCCTTTTGATTTTTCCGACCTCCATTATAGCCTGCCGATGGATGCTACGCGGTATTCTTCGCTATGTCCACCAAAACGGCCCTTGGGAACTGCATATTATTGAAGACCGCGAAGGCGAACAAAAACTCCGGCAGACCAAAGCCTGGGACGGCACAGGTATCATCGGCTATGTTCATAATAAAGCCCATGCCAAGGCTGTCCTTTCTGCAAAGCTCCCTGCCGTAATCGTTGATCCACTGAAAGAGTACCTTACCCCCTCGAATCCTATCTCCAACCTGAACCGTGTTTCCTGCGACAGCTTTGAAATTGGACGCATCGCTGCCGATTATTTTCTGGAAAGGCACTACAGCAACTTTGCGTTTATCGGGGAAATTAACAACATTCACTGGTCACGCGACCGCTCGGAAGCCTTTGCGGCTCGCGTTAAAGAAAAGGGTTTCACCTGCCATATCTACCCATCACTGACAAGACATGAGCGAAATGATTTTGGTATTGAGCAGAAACGGCTGTGCAAATGGCTGACAAAACTACCCAAACCAGTGGCCATCATGGCCGCGTGGGACACCCGCGGACGACAGGTAATCGATGCGTGCATGCAGGCAGGAATCGCCGTTCCCCAGGAGGCCGCCGTACTGAGCGTGGATAATGATGAAATCCTCTGTGAAACAACCAACCCGCCCATGTCCAGCATTGAGATGGGCGCGGAAGAAGCCTGCTATCAAGCTGCCAAAGTCCTTGACACACTTATGCGGGTGGGGAAAGAAGCACTTGGAAAACACGTCATAACTTACGGAGCAGTGCGCATAGTCACCCGCCGTTCGACTGAAGCGATTCGTATTGATGACCCTTTGATTGTGAAAGCTCTGGAATTCATCTGGATTAATGTCGGCACTCCCATGACTGTCGCCGATGTAGCCCGTCATTTGAATGTATCACGCCGCCTGCTGGAGATACACACCCGCAAGGCACTGGGTCGCACAGTCCATAATGAAATCCTTCGGGTCCGTCTTGACCGCGCTCAAGCACTTCTTCGAGACACAAGCCAAACGATCAATGAAATCTCATATGCCTGCGGGTTTGCCGGAGCAAGCCATTTCGGTAGGCGATTTAAGGAGGCTTTTCAAGTTACCCCTTCATCTTTTCGCGCGAATAATATAAAATACAGGCAACTTTTAAAACAGGAATTGATTATGCCAGTTTATGATTACGAAGCAAAAGAACCCAAAAAATCCTGCCCGCACTGTAAGGATGGGTTTGAGATCACGCAGCGCATCAAGGATCCATCGCTCACAACCTGCCCGAAATGCGGTAACCCTGTTTTCAAGGTTATCACCGCCCCGGCCATTGGACGCTCAAAGTCCAAGCTGGATGACCGAGCGAAAAATGCGGGCTTTACTAAACTAAAAAAAATCTCCAAGGGCGAATACGAGAAGATGTACTGAACTAAAGCAGCTTTTTGCCGTAACCAAATAAGTTTGTGTGTGTGCGGGAGGTCGTTGCCCTTACTGAAAGTTGCATGACTAAGAGCCCGCTGCTTTAGTAACAAACGCCCCGCGTTTGGGGAATTTACCTTGGCCAAAAACTTTGCGACAAAGTTACGCAAAAAAACGCAACAAAACACTCATTGCCCCTCAACCCTTGATTTTATTCCATGCAAGTAAATTTACAATATCTGAAAATTCGCAGTCAAGCCCTGCAAGTGATGCGGGAGTTTTTCCATGCCAAAGCTTTCATTGAGGTGGAAACTCCGATCCGTGTCCCTGCCCCGGCGCTGGAAACCCATGTTGACGCCCCTGCTGCCGGCTCGGCCTGGCTGCGCACCTCGCCGGAGCTGCACATGAAGCGGCTGCTGGCAGCAGGGTGCGCGCCGCTGTTTCAGATCGGCTCCTGCTTCCGCGAAAAAGAGTGTGGCGGCCGCCACAACCCGGAGTTCACTATGCTGGAGTGGTATCGCTTGAATGCGGATTACCACGATATCCTGCAGGATACCCGCGAGCTGCTGGTGCACACATTTACCTCTGTCACAGGTGCCGCGAGCTTCGCCCGTCACGGCCACTGTACCGTACTTGACGGGCCCTGGGAGGTGATTACAGTTGCCGACGCATTCGAGCGCTTTGCCGGCTGGAATCCGGTGACAGAGTGGGATGAGAATCGCTTTGAGCTGGATCTGATGCGCAAGGTGGAGCCCGCTCTGCCGCAGAATAAGCCGTGCGTGCTGATCGACTACCCCGCTCCCGCCGCTGCACTGGCACGGCTGAAACCGGAAAACCCGCTCGTGGCTGAGCGCTGGGAGCTTTATATTGGCGGCATGGAGCTGGCGAACACCTACAGCGAACTCTGCGACCCCGCGCTCCAGCGGCGGCGCTTTGAAAATTGCGCTGCCACCCGCGCCGCGCTGGACAAGGAGGTCTATCCCCTGGATGAGCCCTTTCTGCAAGCCATTGAAAAAGGGTTGCCCCCCTGTGCAGGCATTGCACTCGGCGTTGACCGACTGATCATGCTGCTCTGCGGGGCTGACCAGATTCAGAGGGTGCGCGCGTTCGCGCAGAACCCCGGTGAACTCTGGTGAAAAGTTTGTGATTAAGAGCACGCTTCCGGCTTCAGGCTTCGCAATAGCGATGCCCGGACAAGTCGCGCTTTGCTTTTACGCCGTGACTGGGAAGCGTGAACAACAAACGGCTGCCCTGTAAGGTTTGTTGTTCAACCTTTCCGTGTCCGGCGTAGCTGCAAAGCGCGACGACAGTAGCCTGCTCCAGGGCGGGTTGACGAGACGTTACTGTAAAAGCGATAATGGAGTAGTGCAAGCATCCTGCTTGCGGAAAACATTTTCATTCAAGCTGGAAGCTTGAGGTACTTCTTTCAACAACTTATGAAGATGGTTATCAGAACTTCTTGTTTTTTGCAACAGGAGTTGAGAGAATAGCAACTAATGGAGGTAGTTATTATGCGTAAATATATCACAGTTTCACTCATGCTTTTGGCGCTGGCCGGCGCGGCTGAGGCCGTATCTTTTGTTTCAGCCAAGCCACTCTGGCTCGAAGGTCGCGAAAAGGAGATGAACCTGTTTGTCGGTTTCCGGAGCACAGTGGACGGCACGGCTGCTGACAGCGCGGTGCTCCGCATGACAGGTTCGACAGTCTGCCGTATTTTCATTAACGGCGAGTTTCTGGGCTACGGGCCGGCCCGAGGTCCGCACGGCTTTTACCGTGTTGACGAATGGCCACTGAAAGGGCGCTGCCGCCCAGGTGTGAATGTGATCGCAATCGAAGTTGCTGGCTACAACGTCAACAGCTACTACCACCTTGACCAGCCCTCTTTCCTGCAGGCCGAGATCGTGGATGGCGCCAATGTTCTCGCCTCGACCGCAGGTGCGGGCACACCTTTCGAGGCTCAGCTGCTAGAAAGCCGCGTGCGAAAAGTGCAACGCTACAGTTTCCAGCGCACCTTCTCTGAGGTTTACCAACTCACTCCTCAATCAGACGATTGGCGCACAGGCGGCGAGTTTGCACCGGCCAAGCTGGCTCAGATTCCTCAGGCGCGTTTGTTGGCTAGGATCGCCCCTTATCCGACCTTTAATATCCGCCGCCCTGTTTCCGAATTCAGTCGCGGCACCTTGAAACATAATCCTGAGGCCAAGCTCTGGGTCGACCGGGCCATGAGCAATATCGGGCCGGAGTACAAAGGCTTCCCGCAAGCCGAGTTGGCAACCATCCCGCTTCACGAGGTACAGAAACTGGAAACTCTTTCGCATACCAAAGTCGAGGCAGCTTATGACCATGAACGAAAATTGCGCATCAAAGATAACGAGTTCCGCATCTTTGACTTTGGTATGAACAACGCAGGATTCTTTGGAGCTGTTCTGAACAGTGAAGCTCCTGCACGGGTGTATTTCGTTTTTGACGAAATCCTGAGCAATGAAGACATCAACATTCAGCGCTACAGCTGCGCCAATGTCGTCGCTTATGACCTGGCCGGTGCCGGATCATATCGCGTGGAAACTTTCGAGCCGTATCAGATGAAAGTTCTGAAGATAATCGTCAGCGGCGGGCCATGCGATATAGCGGGCCTGTACTTCAGAGAATATGTCAACCCGGATGCCGAGCGCGCTGCTTTTAAATCTTCCGACCCGGAGCTCAACAGAATCTTCGAGGCCGCGCGTGAAACCTTCAAGCAGAACGCTGTCGACGTTTTCTCGGACTGTGCCGGACGAGAGCGCGCAGGCTGGCTCTGCGACACATTCTTCACGAGCAGGGTTGCGGTAGACCTGTGCGGTAACACCGAAATGGAGCGCATGTTTTTCCAGAACTACCTGCTGCCGGAAAGCTTCGCGCATCTGCCTGAGGGCATGCTGCCGATGTGTTATCCTGCAGACCACTATAACGGCAATTATATTCCCAACTGGGCCATGTGGTTTGTGGTGCAACTGGAGGAGTATCTGCAACGCAGCGGCGACCGCGCCATGGTAGATGCCCTTAAGCCGCGTGTGTTAGCCTTGATTGAGTTCTTTAAAAAATACCGCAACAGCGATGGCTTGCTCGAAAAACTGCCGGCCTGGGTGTTCGTGGAGTGGTCACGCGCCAACCAGCTGGTCCAGGATGTCAACTATCCCTCCAATATGACTTACGCCGAGGTGCTGGATTGCGTGGCTCGCCTTTACGATATGCCGCACCTTGCGGAGCAGGCTGAGCAAATGCGTGCGACAATCCGCAAGCAGTCATTTGACGGAACTTTTTTCGTGGATAACGCCGTACGCCAGCCCGACGGGAGCCTGAAGCTCTCAGGAGAGCGCACGGAAACCTGCCAGTATTACGCTTTTTTCTTCCGCACAGCCACGCCGGAAACCCATGACGCGCTATGGAAGACCTTGCTGGACGATTTCGGACCTGAACGCAAAAAGAGTAAAAAACACCCCGAGATCCATTTCGCAAACGCTTTCATTGGCAATTATCTGCGCCTGGAACTGCTCTCGCGACAACACTTGTCCGCTCAAATTTTAGAGGAGACAAAAGGCTATTTCCTCAACATGACAGATCTAACCGGCACGCTGTGGGAGAACGATACGCCGCACGCCAGTTGCAGCCACGGCTTTGCCAGCCATGTGGCACACATGTACTACCGTGATGTTCTGGGCATCAGAGCTCTGGACACTGTAAAGAAACAAGTGACTTTGGCTTTTTCAGATCTAGCGCTGCAAGAGTGCAGCGGCACCATTCCGGTCAAAGATAGCTTGTTCACGGTCAGTTGGCGCAAACAAGATGACAAGTTCGTTTACAGCTTAAAAATGCCGAATGGATATAAAGCTAAGGTTGACACCTCCCGTCTGTCAATCCCCGCTGTACGGGAATAAACTGTAATGCACCCCGGCAAAGGTGCTGCGCGCGAAAAAGGGTAAACCTGGCGGTTGACAAACAACAACCAAGCAAACTATCATGCTGATTTGGAGGCCATGAAAATGACGATAACTCGCAAACAATTTATCACCGGATCAACCATCGCCACCGGGGCGGCGCTGCTGCCTGCTTTAACCAACGCGGCTGAAGCAGGTAAAAAAAACCACGCACAAAGTCACTGGTTTGGGCTCTCACTCAACACAAGCACGATCCGCGGCCAGAAGCTGGGCTTGGCAGCTGAGATCGATGTTGCCATCAAGGCTGGCTATAATGGCATCGAACCGTGGATCAGCACAATCAAGGAGTATAAAGAGGCTGGCGGGTCGCTGCCGGATCTGCGCAAACGCTGTGCTGATGCCGGGCTCAGCGTGTGCAGCGGTATCGGTTTTGCGCAGTGGATTGTGGATGATGCGCAGCAGCGCGCCGCTGGTATTGAGCAGATGAAACAGGATATGGAGCTGCTGGCGCAGCTTGGAGGAACCCATATTGCAGCACCGCCGGTGGGTGCCCACGGCAAGGGTGCCAAGCTAGAGCTTGACGCAGTTGCCGAGCGCTACCTTGCAATCCTTCAGATCGGCCGTGAAACCGGGATCACGCCGCAAATCGAGACCTGGGGAAGTTCCACCAACCTCAGCCATGTGGCTGAGGCAGCGTATGTGGCAGCCAAATCAGGTCACCCTGACGCATGCATCCTCGCGGATGCCTACCACATGTACAAAGGGAGCGTGGAACCGGCAGCGATGAAAATTCCGGGACGCAGGGCCATCCATTGCTTTCACATGAATGATTATCCCGCTGATCCACCGCGCGCGAACATCAAAGACTCCGACCGCGTGTGGCCAGGTGACGGCATTGCCCCGCTAACAGAGATCCTCACCTATCTGGCTGAAAATCACTGCCATGCTTTTCTGTCGCTGGAGCTGTTCAATCAGGAGTACTGGAACATGGAGCCGCTAGCCGCGGCGCAAACCGGGATTGCTAAAATGAAAGCCGCCGTACGCGCAGCCGGCTTGGAGATTTAATATAAGAAGCCCAGTCATCTTTTTATTGCTGCTGCTGTGCGCTGGTTGCAAACCGCTCGGCAGGGAGGCGCACCCGGGGCCGGATGGAGCTGTGCGCATTATCAGCACCGCTCCGGCGCTGACTGAGATTGTCTGCGCCCTTGGCGCAGCGGCAACGCTGGTCGGACGCACCGATGCCTGCGACTATCCGCCTGAAATGCTGCGCAACATTCCAGCTGTCAGCAAATTCGCCTCTCCCAATCTGGAGCAGGTCATCACGCTGGCCCCCACCCACCTGCTGGAGAGCTTTCTGGTTGATCCGCAAAAAAGGTCAACCCTGGAGAAATTCGGAGTTAGCGTCGAGCATATCCCCTGTGCTCGCATGGCTGACATTCCAGTCGCGATCCGCCGGATTGGTGAGATCACCCTCCATCGCGATGAGGCAAAGGCTCTGGCGGGTAAGATCGAGGGTGAGTTGTCCCTGCAAGCGGCTGAGGCAAAAAAGCAACTGCGGCACTACCGCACGCTGCTGCTCTTTGACCCCAACACCCCTGTTACCTGCGGCACCAACACCTTTGTCTCAGAGCTTGTCGCGCTGGCAGGTGGCATCAACGTCGCCGAATCATTGCAAAAAGAGTATGATAATATTTCTTTGGAGTGGATTGTAGAGCAGGACCCTGAGCTGATAATCTGCTTTTTTAAGATTAAAGGCGAGCCAGTGGAAAGTTTTAGAAGTCGTATGGGCTGGAGGGAGCTGCGGGCCGTGAAGGACGGGCGGGTGCTCACACCTTCAAATCTCGATCTGGTCTGCCGCCCCGGACCCCGCGTGCTGGAAGGGGTGCGCGAGATGCGCCGGCTGCTGCAGGAGTGAAGAAGTGCGAGAGTGCGCAAAAAAAGGGCGTGCCAAGCAGGCGCAATGCGAGTCGCAGCTGTAGGGCGGGGGCCGTGACCCCGCCGACGGGCCAAAGTTTAGCGCTTCGCGAGCCGGAACGCCTGGCGATTGACCTTAAACGCGCCAACCCGGCTGTCACGGCCCGCAGCTACAGTGCCCCGCGACAAACGTAGCTCCGGTTTCCAATCGGACATGTCCGCTTGGAAACCGGAGCTACTAGAGGTCGGCCGCGCCTTCGGTTTACGATAGCGGCGACGATGCTGGGTGACGATTTTATGCAAAGAAAAATTATGATGACACGCAAGAGATACTTATTGTTGGCGGCAGCTTTAATTTTTGTTGCAGTGCTCGCACTTTCGCTGATGTTAGGATCAACCGGCTTCGGCCTGCCTGACATCCGCACTGGCACTGGACGCGCTTTACTGGATCTGCGCGCCAGCCGGATTGCGGCAGGGTTGCTGGTGGGGGCGGCACTCTCAGTTGCCGGCTGCGTGCTGCAGACCGTGCTGCGCAATCCCTTGGCCGAGCCCTATATCCTCGGTGTCAGCAGCGGTGCCTCGGTCGGCACCGCGATTGTTATGGCATCTGGCCTGGCTGCTCTCTATCCCCTTCTACTGCCGCTGGGTTCTTTCACTGTGGCCATTATCACAGTCGTCCTGATTATCTCCATCGCGCAACGGGCGGGTGGTTCTCACATGCCGCAGAATCTGATCCTCACCGGAGTTGTAACCGGCAGTGTGCTCTCCAGCGTGCTGATGCTGATCATCACCTTTGCCGGAACCCACACCGTGCGCTCCATTACCTGGTGGTTGTTGGGAAACCTCCAGTGCGGCTCCTGGGAGATGCTGGCAATCTGCGGAGTTCCGATTATGCTGTCCATCCTTTACCTGACAGCGCAGGCGAACAAGCTCAACGCCCTGCTGCTGGGTCATGAGAATGCGCACAACCTCGGGGTTAACACCGCCTTGACAATACCGCTACTGATCAGCGTGGCAACCCTGATGACCGCCTGCGCGGTTGCCCTCTCAGGAATCATAGGCTTTGCCGGGCTGATCGTGCCGCATATCCTGCGGCGGCGTTTTGGTTCCAACCATTGCTTCCTGCTCCCTGGATCAGCGCTGGCAGGCGGTCTTTTTCTGCTCCTCTGCGACACCCTGGGACGCAGCTGCCTGCCGCCGCACGAGATACCGGTTGGTGTGATCACCGCACTCTCCGGCGGTCCCTTCTTCCTCTACCTGCTCACAAGGAAACAACAATGATTGAGCTGCGCAACATTGAAAAGAGCTATGGAGAGAAAAAGGTGCTCTCCCAGATCTCACTCACCATCCGCCAGGGCGAGATGGCAGCCTTGATTGGTGCCAACGGGGCGGGCAAGTCGACGCTGCTCAAGATCATTTCAGGGGCGCTGCCCGCGCAGGGCAAGGCACTGATACAGGGGCGTAAGATCAGGAGCATGGCAGCTGCCAGAAGAGCCGGCATAATCGCGGTGGTGCCGCAGGAGATTCCATCAACCACTCCGCTGCGCGGCTACGAGTTTGTGATGTTGGGGCGCACCCACCGGCTGCCGCGCTTCGGAGCACCGGGCGCGGCCGATCGTGAGGCAGTCGAACGGGCAATGGCCAGCACCGGTACCGCAGCCTTCAAGCATCGTTTCCTCAGTGACATGAGCGGCGGTGAGCGCCAGCGGCTAGCGGTGGCGATCGCCTTTGCCGCCGAGCCGCGCATTATCCTGCTGGACGAAGCCACCTCGCACCTGGATCTGAATCACCGGGTGGAGATCATGCAGCTGCTGCGCGCTATGAACCGCGACCAGGGGGTAACCATTCTCATGGCAGTCCATGATCTGATGCTGGCAAGCCGCTTCTTTGACCGCCTGATTCTGCTGCAGGAGGGCAAAATCATCCAGGATGCCGCGCCGCAAGCGGTTCTGACAGAGGATATACTGGCGGGTGCCTACGGCTGTCGCATCCGGACCATCCAGCTGCCGGATGAACTTGGCACCTGCGTTGTGCCGATTTAGGCAAAAGACAAAAGACAGAAGACAGGAATCAGAAGACAGAATATCGCTGAACAAACCTGGCGCTGCATAGCCGCCGGTCTGCGTGCTACGCACAGGCAGGCAACCAATTTTTTGCCACTGAGACACCCTCCTACGCCAAGGCTACGGCGTGCCATGCTGAGGGGCACATAGGGTACGCTAGGTTGTTTTTTAGGTAGAAAAAGTTTAGTTTCCAGGGTCAACCCTTAGATTGAAAATGAGCGTTTTATAAAAGGCGGCTAGCTACTTTAGAAGCTGTTTAAACGATACTCATTCGCCTTTTCACCGGTGATTTTTCCGCCGGCAACCAGATCATCCAGCGACTGGTTAAGGGTGCGCATGCCCAGATCAACCCCGGTTTGCATGGCCGAGGGTATCTGATGGATACGGCTTTCTCGCACAAGGGATTGCACCGCCGAGGTGGCAACCATCACCTCAGCCGCGAGATACCGCCCATTGCCGTCAGCTGCCGGCAGTAGCTGCTGACAGATAACATACTTGAGGCTGCCCGATAGCTGCATGCGCACCTGCTCCTGCTCACTCGCGGGAAAAGAGCTGATAATACGGGTGATGGTGTGTACCGCTGTGCTGGTGTGCAGCGTGCCAAAGGTTAAATGACCAGTCTCGGCAATTGTCAGGGCGGCGCGGATTGTGTCAAGGTCACGCATCTCGCCGATCAACACAATGTCAGGATCTTCACGTAATACCCGACGCAGGGCCTCCTTAAAACTCGCGGTATCACGACCAACCTCGCGCTGGGTGATCAGACAGCCCTTGGTAGTATGCCGATACTCAATCGGATCTTCAATCGTCACAATGTGTCCAGTGCGGATTGCATTGATCTGATTGATAAAACTGGCGATCGTGGTTGATTTGCCGGAGCCGGTGGCGCCGGTGACCAGCACGAGCCCCTGTTTCAGCGCACAGATCTCCTCGCAGATCTTAACCGGCAGGCCGAGCGCGGAGAGCGGTAAAAAATCGTTAGGAAGCAAACGCAGGGCTAGACCCGGACTGCCGAGCTGGACATGCAGGTTTATACGCACTCGCCTGCCACATGGCAGAGTGATCGCGGTGTCCAGTTCATTCTCTCTCTGAAACTCACGCACCCCCGCATCACCCACCAGATGGAGGGTGAAGTCACGCACGTCATCATCGCTCATCGGCGCAAAGCCAGGCACCCGGCGCAGATCGCCGTGAATACGCCAGAATGGGGGATTCGGCGCTTTGATGTGCAAATCCGAGGAATCCGCTGCCACCCATTTATCAATCAGCTCTTTATTCAACATCCTTGAACTCCATAATTTTTTTGTCAGCGGCAGATTTTGCCGCATGATCAGTTGTAGTGCGCATCGCGCGATGCTCAGAGTTTTTGCCCGCTAATCTCCGCGAATGGATAAGGGTATTTCATCCCCACTGCGTGGGGTCGCTAATCGCTTGAAATACCCTTATCATAAAATCAAAATTTAAAGCGTAATATTCGCAGATATGAACGGAAGATAAAAAATTGGTTGCCTGCTATGCTGCGCCAAGTTCTCCGTGGTTAAGGTTTTGTAGTTTCCACAACGTCATCCAGAATTGCGAGCTGTTCATCCTCGCGGAATTTAACCTTCAACTGCTCAATCACCTGACGCGAAATGCCCTCGGCTTCACCTGGCGCGGCAATCACATAAGGGCGCAGCACAACCATCAGCTCCTCGCGTTTCTTCTCTACGCTGTTACTGCGGAAAAGCGCGCCGAGCCAGGGTATATCCTTGAGCCAGGGAATGCCGCGTTCCGTTTCTGACTCTGAGTCGGTGATCAGACCGCCGAGAATAATCAGCGAGTCGTTCTCCGCCACCAGCGTACTGGTGACCACCTCTTGATCGATGTCCTGCACCATCACCGGTTTGTTGCCGCCATAGTTGATTTCACGCGGCGGTTTGTCGGCCCGCGTCCGCTCCTGCATCACCCGCAGGGTCACGCTGTGGTCGGCGTGTACCCGCGGTGTGATCAACAGGGAGAGGCCAATGTTGCGGGTGATGAAAGAGGGGGTCGGCTCAGTGGTTGTGATGCCGCCATCGGTGTTGACCACTGTGCCGGGAATGATCTGATCCAAAAACTTAGCCTCCTGGCCCACAAATACATTGGCAGCCTCATTGTCCGCGACCAGGATGGAGGGATTCGCCAGACCAACCAGCTTATGCGCTTTTTGCAGGGCGGTCAGACGCACCTTCAGATGCTCGGAAACAACGCTTCCCACCGGCGCGTTGATCGTGTATTCGGAGAGATTGTCCGAGAGCGACTGAATCGGGTTTTGGGCAAAGCCCAGCGAGGTGTCGCCACCTTCAAAGAGCCACTCCACGCCGGTGTCAGTGGAGTCATCCAGCGTGGCGGCCAGGATCATCACGCGCAGCAGCACCTGACCGCGGGGCTTATCCACCTCTTCCACCGCCTTTTTCACCAGCTGCACAGCGTCGCGGTCGCTGGAGCGGATCAGCAGAGTGTTCACCTCCGGCAGGGCGGAGATGTAGATCAATGCGCTGACGTTCCGATCGACATCGCCGCCAACGGCCTGCTTGACCATCTGCTCCATCTGGTGTTCCTCAACATTGCTGAGGCTCTGCAGCTGGCGCATATCCTCACCCTGACGAAGCATATTGCCGCGCGAGCGCGTGGAGGTTGAGGAGGCTCGACGCATCTGCTGATTGTTTTGAAAAGAGTCGAATTGGCTGCGGGCGGTCAACAGCTGCATACGCTCCAGTGCCTGGTCAACCTGCACAGCGGAGTCGATATCCTGATCATCGGGTCGCTCCCAGACAATCCGCTCGCGAAACAGCCCTTTGAGCACATCACCGACATCAAACACCGCCGGGTACTTGATGGTAATTGATTCCATAAAGTCGCCTGAGAAAAACGCCTGCGAGGCCAAATGCTGCTCAATCGTTGTGATGATCGCCACACTCTCCGGCGAGACGTTCATATAAAGTCCGTTCGCACGGCACATCGCCCCCAGGGCCGCCTCGAGCGAGATATCACTGAAATAGAGCGAGACGGTTTTTTCCGCTGACTCAGGCGTGCAGACAATCGGTACCCCTGAGGCACTGCTCACAAAACGCACAACATCTTTCAGCGCGACATCGGTCAGCGAAAATGTTGTCACTCTTTGAGAGAGCTCAGCTGCAATCAGGTTATGTCCCAGCAATATTAATAACAAGAATAGTTTTTTCATAATACGTTCACCAGATTTTGATTAACTCTTGCGGATGCTGCTCAGGGGCCACCGTAAGGCCATCCTTGCTAATCTCTTTGACCAGCAGGTACTTGACATTGCCTAGCGCACTCCCCGTTTTCCCTTGTTTGTTGACGCTCGCCGGCTGGGGCAGCATAATCAGATCATCCTTGCTCACAATCTGAACAGTGTCGCTGCCGACCTTTATCATGGCCCGGGGCTGAGAGCCCTCGATCACGATAATACCTTTGACCGCAACCGAGGCTGAGATCTTGCTGGCATCCATCCCGACGATAGCGGTGCCAGCAACACCCTTGCCGCTGCCACCTGTTTCAAAGCGAAATGGATCACTGCCTGTGTTGAGCCGCTCCATGATGCGATCCTCTTTGGCCTTAATCGCTGCGGCCTCAGCCGCGGCAACACTGTTTGTGTCCTGAGCCGCCGCGCAGCCCACTGCCGCCAGGGCGGCCACCAGGGTTAGTTGTTTTAGATTCATACTCTCACTCCTTTTTAGCTGTTTGAACATAATGTTTTCCATCTGTTTTTTATCTTTATCTGCAACTCGGGGTCGGGGTCTGTATCGGAATCGGTATCGAAGGGCGAAAAAGATCGACTTGGCGACTTCACGACTTCACGACTTCCGATTTTTATGCTGGTTACTTTCGAGTTGACCCATCATTTTTTCCCAATCATCCACCGCATAGCGGCGGATATACTTTGCAACCATCCACCGCATAGCGGCGGATATACTTTGCAACCATCCACCGCATAGCGGCGGATATACTGGGGTGCTTTCAGTATGTCCGCCGCTATGCGGTGGACGCCCATTTCTCAAATCCCATTTTTCACCTCAAAACAACGTAACGCGTTCATTCGATTCCGACAAAGTTTACGACAAAGCTTACGCTTGAGCCTCAAGGTCGTTCGATTTGCACGTGCTTTTGACACCCGCGCCAAAGGTGCCGCCTCTTTACTCGCGCACTTACGCACTTACGCACTCGCGCACCTCCTTTACTGCCCGCCGCGCTTGGAGAGCGCCATTAAACCCATAAAGAAACCGATATAGACAAAGGCCACCATTCCGCCGACAACCACAAACATGGCCGGCTCAATCATCTTGCCCAGCATCGCCAGCCGGCGTTGCAGATCCTCCTGATAGAAGCGGGCCACTTGAGCCAGGTTCTCGTCAATCAAGCCGGTGCTCTCGCCGATCTTCAACATCGACTCCGCCAGCGGACAGAGCCGCGAGATGGCGGTTACCCGCGCGCCGACCGAGAGCGGATGGCCCTGCTTGGTCAGCTCCTGCATCCACAGGAACTGCTGGCGCAGGTAGTGGTTGCCCATGGTGTCGGCGGTCAGTTGCAGCGCCTGCATAATGTTGATGCCACTGTGCATAAGAACTCCCAGCGTGCGACTCCACATGGCATTGGCGGCGGAACCGAGCATCTTTCCGAAAAAGGGGATGCGCAGCATAGCCCGATCCATCAGACAGCAAAAGGATGGCCATCGGCGCAGGAGATAAATGGCAGCCGCGATCATAAAGGGCGCGGCAACCATCCACCCGCCGTAGGCCTTGACAAAATCAACGCTTGTAATCAAATTCCGCGTGATGGTTGGTAAAGGCACATTGCGGGCTGTTAGAAATTTAAGTATCTTGGGTATCACCTTTTCCATCATAAAGTACATCGCGCCGCCTGCTGCCAGGATCACCAGGCAGGGGTAGCTCATGGCCTGCAGGAGTTCGCTCTTAACCTTACGGCTGTGCTCCATCAGGCTGGCGGCATATTCAAACATCTCCTCTAAAGTTCCGTTGGCCTCTCCCACGGCGATCAGGTTCAACGTGATGTTACTCAGATAGGGCATCTCGCGGCGCATGATCACATTCAACGAGCCCCCTCCTGAAAGGCGATTGGCAACACAGTAGAGGCTGCGCTTGATAAAGTATGGCGAAAGACGCGCGGCCAGTTGCAGAGCCTTCATAATCGGCACACCGGCTTTCAGCAGCGAGGCAACCTGCGCCAGGGCGCGCTCAGCCGCGCCGCCGCGCACCACCACCCTGAGCAGAGTCATCTCCCAGCCCGGGCGCTCTGTGAGCTTGCCAAACTCTTCAACCTCTTCGCCCTTGCACTCAACCAGACGGGTGGCGCGTATGTGGTTGGTGCGCAGCGCCTGCGCTGCTGCCCGGCTGCTCTCCTGGGAGAGAAACCCGGCAACCCGCTTGCCCCGTTGAACCCCTTCATATCTAAAAATCGCCATACTAAAATCTTTCGTGATGCTCACCGTTCAGTAGCCGCGCGAAACGCGGTTTCTGATGCGGCAGCAAATTGTCAAAATCGTATTTTTTATCCCTCGCAGAGCCGCAGAGCGAAACTGACAAAACCGTCAGAGACGCTGTCCAGTTACTGCAGCGCAAAGATCTAACTCTGCGAACCCTGCCTCTTTGCGAGGATCCATTTTAGGTAAAAAATAACGTAGCGCACCCTCTGTGCCTCAGTGGCAAAAGTTTTTGTATTTTTAACAAATACGATGTAGCCATCAAAACACAGCGGTAACTGATTTAACCTCATCCAACGTGGTGATGCCCTGCAGTGCCTTTTCAATCCCATCCTGGCGCAGTGTTGAACGTCCACACTCGGCAAAGGCATATGCAGCCAGCTCTTCCTCAGTGGCATTCTGCATTAGCAAGGAGCGAAACCGCGAATCAATTGGTACCATCTCATAAATTGCCACACGCCCGGCGTAACCGGTGCCGCCATCGAGCGACGAGGTAGTGACCACCGGCAGCTGCGGCGGTGCGGCTGGATCACACCCCATATAGAGGCACTCCTCCTCTGTGGCGGGCTGCCATTGAAGGCCATACGGGCTTGGGCGCCGCACAAGGCGTTGCGCCATCACCAGCCGCACTGTGGCTGCCACAAGGTAGTTGGGAAGCCCGAGGTCGAGGAGGCGCGTCACAACACCAACAGCGTCGTTGGTGTGCACTGTGGAGAGCACCAAATGACCGGTCAAGGCGGCGCGCACCGCAATATCAGCGCTCTCTTGGTCACGGATCTCGCCGATCAGCGCCACATCAGGATCATGACGCAGCAGCGAGCGCAGCGCTTTGCTGAATGTCACGCGCTCGCCTCCTTCGTCGATCTTAACCTGAGTTATCCCGGCCAGCGGCATCTCCACCGGATCTTCCAAGCTGACAATATGCCGCCCACCCAGATCACGCAGGTAGCGCAGCGCGGCGTACAGCGTTGTGGTCTTACCCGAGCCGGTCGGGCCGGAGACCAGGACAATACCATTCGGCACCGAGAGCGCGCTTTTCAGCAGATGCAGATACTCTTCGCTCAGAGAGAGATCTTCCAGATGAACCAGATTTTCCGTGCCGCTGTCGGCCAGAATCCGCAGTGTCAGATGTTCGCCGTTCAGGGTGGGGATGGTTGCCACCCGCATGGCGATGATCTCGCCCCCCAGATCCAAGGAGATTGCCCCATCAAGTGGAGTACGCCGCTCGGCAATATCGAGATCAGCATGCAGCTTGACAACAGCGGTCAGCTCAGCCATCTCCTGGTCGTCAAGGCGCAGCAGTTCGCGCATTTTGCCATCCACCCGCAGACGCACACTCGCCCCCTTTGCATCCGCATCCAGGTGAATATCAGAGGCGCGTTGCACCAGCGCGCTGTTAATTATCCGGTGAAAGAGCGCTTCGCTGCCCATCACTCCGGCGGAGATCTCGGCTTTAGTATAGATGCGCCGATGCAGCTGATCAAAAAAATCAAGCTCTTCAGCAAAGCAAGGGGTCACAGGGAGATCAACCGCCTGTTCCACGCTGTCAATCGCATCTAGAATACTCTCCATGCGTCCCTGCTCGCTCTCTCCCTCATAGTTCCGAAAGGCAACCAGCAGCGACTCCGCGCCGTCGCTGACCCGGCGCGCAATTGGAAGCACCCCCAGCTTGCGGGCCAGGGCGGCGCTGATCAACCCGGTTACCTTTGGATCAATGCTCATCTTGCGCAAATCTATCGGCAGTGGTTTCAACATCTCTACTTTGTCTCCTTTAAATAAAAGATATCCAGATTAAATTTGAAGGTCAGGCTGGCGGTGCCGTCGGCCTCCGGTTGCAGGGAGAGGTCGCGCAGTTGCACGCGCCAGGGCAGCTCCTCGACCAGCATCAGAAAGGCTTGGATCTGACGGAAATTCGCGCGCGTCTCATAGATGTGGGTGAACTTATCCATCGGCCCCTGGTTGACCATCGGCAATGGCTCTCTGCGCCGCGAGCGCAGCTGGGCTGGCGGCGCGACTGGAGCAACATAGAGGCTCTCGGAGATCAGGGTTATGCCGCAGAGCCCCATGATGCGCTGCACCTCGGCCACCACTGTCAGGTGCACATCAGGTTTTAAATGCGCGGCGCGCTCTTTGAAGAGCGCCACCCGCTGACGCCAGCCGGTGACGCTGGCTTGCAGATTTTTGGCGCGATCCAGATGCATAATGATCTCCTGATCCTGATCCGGATCCAGATTCTCAGGCACTACCAGCCCCTCACGCAGTTTGTTAATCTCGGCATTGAGCGGCGCCAGCATATACTTGACCGAGCCATAGGCCATGCCCAAGCTGAGCGCCGCGCCGATGATCACCCGCCCGAAGAAGTTGACCCGGCTCCAGCTCTGCGCGATCTCATGGCCCCAGATTCGGAACTGGCGTTTGACAACATACATTACAGGATCTCCATTGTGAAGAGGATGGCATCGCTTTTAAGATCAGGGGTGGTTGTTTTGGGAACAACCTTAAGTCCGCAACCCTCCAGCTCTGTTTGCAGTGCAATTGAAAACCCGCTCAGCTCACCCGCCCACAGCGTGGAGCCGGAGATAATTGTGCGCTCTTTGGTCTGGTACACCGCGTTTATGCGGCTGTACTGCGGCAGAGTTTTGCTGATTGCCGCAAGCAGCGTGCCGTAGTGACGATCAACCTTTGGCGGCTCAAGACTAAGAAGCGTGGTCAGTGTTTTGAGAGTTTCAATTTCACCTGCAACCAGATCAAAGGCTGCCTTGGCGCTTGCTTGCCGCCCCTCAAGGGTGCTGATGTCAGCACGCAGTTTTGTCAGCGCGCCTCGCTGCGCTGTTTTAACACCCAGCATGGCACCGAGAATCAAGGTGGTTAAAAGAATTGACCAGAAGCAGATCACACCGCCGGTGTATTTATCATCCTTGACCTTGGGCGGCAGATTTGTGAGCGCGACCGCCCCTTCCAGCAGGTGATGACGCGCACCGCCCATCAACGCCATCAGCTCGGGCAGCACCTGCTTCAGAGGGGTGGCGCGCACCTCCCGCTCAACCATCGGGGTCACACTGTCGCTGCAATTTTCAAGCGCGCCGGAGATCGCGATTATGTTCATCCGGTTGCCGGCATAGCTGCGGATCCGGCGCTCAATGCGGCGGGTGTACTCCTCTGAAGGGCTCTCCTTGGGATAGCCGACCGGAATCGAGCGATAGATCGCATGACGCTCCTCCTGTGCCAGGCAGCAGATAAAAGACTCCTTCTCGCCGAAAAACAGAATGCTCTCGCGGTAATCCAAACGGGTGCGGGCGTGATAGGCGAGCAGCACACCCTGCAGCGAGCTGACTCCCTCGAGCCGCATGCCGTACTGATGCAGCGTGTCGTGGAAATCCGCGATCAGCGAGCGCGCAATCGCACCGCCGATCAGATGATTAGGATCGCTGTCAATTTCCAGTTCAACCGCGCTCACAACCGCTGGCGCGATGTTGTCAACCTCGCCGCCGCCCCTCTCAGCCAGCTCATAGCTGAGCATCTGATAAACCTCGTTCGGCTTGAGCACCAGAAAGTCAGCGGTATCCATCTCAAACTGATGCAGCTCAGCGGGTATGGCGAGGCGCACACTCAGCGCACCCTGATTAACCGCCCACTCCAGCATGGAATCCGGTAGAGCAGCGAAGCTGGAGAGCTTATCCTTGCGCATCTCCCAACGACCAGAGGCCATGCGGATCCCGGCCCGCCACTGGCTGCCATCGTGGATCAGAATCAGCACCCGCCCGCCAACCCGTATTTTGTTTTTTCGCTTCACTGCATTCACCCTTCATGTCACGAGCTCAACCCGTCGGCTTTAAAACTATAAGTATATCCGCCGTTATACGGTGGATTTTTTGTCCACCGCGTAGCGGCGGACATACGGTGGATCAGAACTCTAGCTCCGTGAGATACAGATCAACCAAATTGTGGCCCGCTTTAATCTCAACTGTTTGCACCAATGAATACCGCTCGCCACTCTTAACGTTCACCGGATCAGAGCTGCTGTAAGCGTAGCCCCAGAGCTTGCGTCGGCCAACCGGCACCTTAGTAAAGGTGACCTCGCTCACGTTGCTCCACGGCGAGCGGCCAGTTGTGGCAGTTGTATTTGCCACAGGGCAGCGCGTGTGAATCTCATCCGGTATTGTGCCGTGTTCGCCGCTGAGATCCGGGGCTGTGGTTGTAAATTTCCCATCGCCATCACCATCCAGCGCATAGGCGCTGTAGTGGTTCACATACGCCGATCCATCCCAACTGCGATAGCGTGTGCCCATCCGGTTGCCTGTGTCGCACCAGGCGGCGATCTCACAAAGCTGCGGTTCAACCGCTCGCTCGCAGAGGGGCAGATAGAGCATCACACGGGCACGATCATAGCTGTTCGTGTTTGGCCCGGGTGTCTTGCCGCTGCCAGCCGACAGCCACACGCCAGTTGAGCCCTGAATAAAAAGCCGCACGGTCAGCTCCGCAAAAACATGCGACGCATAAAACGGGAAGGTCAGCTCCTCAACCTCATTGGCGTAGAGCTCAGCGGCCTCAAGACTGTCAAAGTCGCCTGCGCCATAAAGACCGTTGCTGTCAGCGCGCACCTTGAAGTCAGAGCGCATTGCTCGGATCTGATCGTCTTGCTGCGGTGCAATCTCCAATTCAACCGAACCATCCGAGGCCCGCCGGAAGGTGCTCCAATTAGCATCCCAGAGATCCTTGACTGTGTTCGTGGCGACATTTATTGACCAAGCTTTGCCATAGTTATCGGTGAAATCCTCATACTGGTTGATCAGGTAGGGACCATCCCATCCGGCTTTCATTGCAACTTGCAATTTGGGGAGCTTCGAACCACTTTGGGGCCGGTCATCCGGGGTGGAAGTTCCATCAGCATTAAAGTCATAGTTAAAATCAGCGTCCACGTAGCAGATCTTTGAGCGCACTGCCGCAGCCTCGTTGGGCTGGTAAACAGCGACCGGCGTCCCATTCACACTATCGGCAGTCTCAATGTTGTACAGCTCAGCCAGGTACCAGTGCGTGAGCTTCTCCTTAATATCAGGATCACTTTCACCGGGCACGTTCACCAGCACCATTGGGTAGCGCCCCAGATCAGATACAAAACGGCTCAGCAAACCTGGCTCGCCGATCACGGCGCGCTGCGTAATCTCGCCGCGCCGGGAGCTCTCCACATAGCGGCTGGTTTGACCCATGTCGGAGAGGGTCACAATCGCGATCGAGGCCACAGCCGCCAGAATTGTCAGGGTGATGATCAACTCTATCAGCGTCATCCCTGCGCGTGCGGCGGCTTGTTTTGCAGTGCGATTAAAAAACATTATTGAAAATCCATTGAGCGGAAAGGGGTCAGCCGCACCGCAATGTCGTCGTGTTGGGCTTCGATCCACCCGAAGCCATTGGTGCTTGAGGTGGCGGTATCCAGCAGATCCGCGTTGGGATCATGCGTCAAATTGCCTGTGCCGGTGTAAATTAGACTAAGCTTGCCTTGATCGCCATCGGCCAGCAACACACGGTAGTAGCCGCCATTGGGGTCAAGCACCACCGGAATCTCAATCAGCGGCGCGGTGGCTCCCAGGCTGCGCTGACCAGCCTCGCGGACACTTACTTTAACCATCCCTTCGTGCATCAAATATGGGCCGCGCCACCCCAACTGGTTGGCGGGGTCATATGGCCAGCGGGTCACACCGCCAGCGGTGAAGTCAACTGGTGGCGGGCCACCCAGATTGCGGACACACAGAGCGGCCAGCCCGTACTTGGCAAACTCTCGCAAGCCATCTTGATCCGGCATATTGTCGTTGTAGTAGTCAATAAAGGCCTGCTGCACAGCGCGCATCTCGACCACCAGCACATCGTCCTTGATCTGCTTCTCGCTGTAGGAAAAGATCGGAATCATGATCGCAACCACAACCCCGAGAATCACCACCACGATCATCAGCTCAATCAGCGAAAACCCCGCGCGTGTAAATGAGCGCGGTTTTCGGAGTGACGATACTTTATTACTACGTTCAGCCCCCTAGCAAATTTAATTCCAACTTTAACTCTAATTGAGGCTTGCAACACTCCGCTTAATTGCCTATAGTGCACATTTTGTAGCAAAAACAGAAACTGGAGTGTATAAAAAATGATCCCTCTGATAAAAAAATTAAGCCTTTCGGTAATGCTCGGGATGAGTTTATTGATGGGAGCAGGTGTGGCCTCGGCTGAAATTGTCTATAATGATTTCGGGGGAACGCCTCGGACCTACTCGATCGGAACAACCGAGATTGTTGCGGAGACTGAGCAAAGGATTTCGCTCGCCCTTACGGGCGAAAGTACGTGCGATTTGAAAAGCATGCATTACAACAATAGAAACTACATTCAATATGGCGGGGTAGAGGCTCAACGAATTGTGGATCAAAACTTCTACTACATGGTCGCCGCTGGCGAGGGGCAGTCGTGGAGCGATCTGAGCGGTAGTCACATTGCTTGGTGGGGAAACCTCAGCTCATTGGGCACCTCTGGAAGCTACTCCGCGATCAAGCTGCGCGCCAATCCCACCTACATCCCATTCCGGTTTGACGACAAAACCGATGGCGGCATAATGAAATACGGCTATTTGAAACTTTCCACTGAGGTCAGCGGTTCAGGCGTTGACAGTGTTCTGACCTTGAAGGTTTACAGCTATGCCTACCAAACAGACGGTACCGAGATTGCGATGGGGGCGGAACCGCAAAGCAATCTCTATTACGTCGATGCCACCCATGGCAGTGATGCTCACAGCGGTCGTCACTGGACGACGGCCAAGCAGACCATTCAGGCGGCGATTGATCTCTGTGATCTCGGCGGCACGGTCTGGGTGACCAACGGAACCTACGCCATTACCACCCAAGTGAGCATTAACAAAGGCATCACGGTCCAGTCGGTCAACGGCGCTGATGTGACGATCATTGACGGTGGTGGCACAACACGCTGTGTATATATGACCGCTGGCACTCTATCCGGATTCACCCTGACCAATGGAGTTAGCGGTGCCGATAATGATGATAGAGGTGGCGGTGCATTGGTATTTGGTGGCGTGTTAAATAATTGTACGTTAAGTGGTAATACCGGCTATTACGGAGGCGGTGTTCATTTAACTGCTGGCATGTTAAATAACTGCACGTTGAGCGGCAACACGGCTTATACTGGCGGTGGTGCTTGTGTTTTATCTGGTGGCGAACTGAACAACTGCACGTTGAGCGGTAATGCAAGTGACAGCAGTGGCGGTGGCGCGAGTTTGTCCGGCGGTAGTACACTGAACAACTGTCTGTTGAGCAATAATACTTCCACTGGTAGTAGTGGTGGAGCTAATGTTACAGACAATTCCTTGGTGATAAACTGTACGCTGGTCAACAATGTTGGCAATTATGCTGGCGGTGTGTGTCTAGACTATGGTGGTACGGTAGTAAACAGCATTTTCTGGGGCAATCTAGCTAAAAAGGCTAATAATGTTGGGTATATTCGTAATGGTCTCGTTCAAAACTCATGTGCACCGGATGGGATCACCGAAGGGGTGGACGGCTGTATAACGAGTGATCCTATGTTTGTGGATGCTGCCAATGGAGATTATCGTCTGCTGCCGGACTCGCCCTGCATCAATGCGGGCGATAATAGTTTGGCGCCGGCTGGCACCGACCTGGCAGGTAATCCGCGCATTGCCTTCTCCACCGTTGATATGGGGGCCTATGAAATGACACACTGGCTTAATCCGGCGCGCGGACCCACAGTAGGCGGTAATACAGTTACGATTACGATTGATAATACCAACATCGATGTTACCAGTGTGACTGTGGGCGGTGCCGTTGCTACGATCACTGCACAGAGCGCCAATAGCGTCACGCTTACGCTGCCTGCCGGCACAGCGGGTGCGCAGGATGTGGTGATTGCCTCCACCAGCGCAGGAACCATTACACTGCCGAATGCCTACACATACAACCCGGCCGGAATGATTTGGATGCCGAAACAAAGTGTTAATGGCCCCTATATTGCGGCGGGCACGTTCCATAATTTGGCTCTCAAGGCGGATGGCTCGGTCATGGCATGGGGATCCAATCAGCGTGGCCAGTTGGAGCTGCCCGCTGAAAATACCGATTTTGTGGCGGTATCAGGCGGTAATAAACATTCACTGGGATTGAGGGCGGATGGAACGATCGCAGGCTGGGGATACAATGATTATGGACAGACGACGGTGCCTGCCCCCAATGCTGATTTTGTGGCACTGGCAGGCGCTGGGGGGCATTCACTCGGGTTAAAGTCGGATGGCACGATTGTGGCGTGGGGCAGTAATCATTTTGGTGAGACGAACGTGCCCGAACCGAATAGCGATTTTGTCGCGATCGCCGCCGGAGAATATCATTCATTGGGGTTAAAGGCAAATGGCACGATTTGGGCGTGGGGGCTTAATACTGGCTATCAGACCACAGTGCCCTCTCCGAACAGCGACTTTGTGGCGTTTTCAACCGGCTTTCATCACTCGCTGGGGTTGAAGGCCGACGGAACCATTGTAGCCTGGGGCTGGAATCATTATGGCCAGAGCGAATTGCCAACTGAAAATAGCAATTTTGTGGCGATGGCCTGCGGAGAAAATCATTCATTGGGGCTGAAGGCGGATGGCACGATTGTGGCGTGGGGCGATAGTTCTCATGGCCAGACGGACGTACCCGTACCGAACAGCGATTTCGTGGCGATCGCCGCCGGCGAGTCTCATTCGTTGGGGCTGAAGGCCGATGGTACCATCGTCGCCTGGGGACTGAATGATGTTGGTCAGTCGACACCACCGGTTCCGAACGCCAATTTTGGTCAGTTTACGTATGGGGTGAACCCAAGTCGCGGTTTGCTTGGCGGCGGGTATGAGGTCGTCATCAACGGCACCAACCTCTGCAACGGCACGATCGGCGATGTGACCTCCGTGACGCTCTGCGGCGTCCCGGCTTCGATCGTCAGCGTCGCGGGCTCCACCCAAATCGTCGTAACTGCGGCGGCGGGATCGCCAGGCATTGGAGATGTGGTGGTGGTCTCCACCAGCCACGGCACAACGATGAAAAGCGATGCGTTTACCTATTTAAAAGCCGACCAGACGATCGATTTCCCAGTCATCGCGGCTCAGGGCTTCTTAGATTCCGTGGGACTCGCAGCCACTGCTTCCAGCGGCCTGCCGGTGGCGTACACGGTGATCGACGGCCCCGGCACTCTGAACGGGGCAACTCTTACCTTCACTGCGGCAGGGACGGTTATGGTGGTCGCAGCCCAAGCAGGCAACGAAACCTGGAGTGCGGCGCTGTCGGTGACGAATCGCATTTCCGTGGTTCCCTTGTCGGCCGCCAATGGCCCCGCTGCGGGCGGGAATTCCGTGACGATTACCTTTGACGGTCTGGCATCGATAACGAATGTACTCGTTGGTGGCATGTCGGCGACGATTACAGAGCAAGCTGCGGACTCTGTGACAATCACTATGCCGGCGTTCGGCGTGGAAGGCCTCCAGGATATCGTGCTCCAGGGCTCCGACAGCGGCGACATGACGCTGGCGGGAGTCTACACGGTTAACCCGGCTGGAGTGATAAACAATCCCGAGTTCATCGCAGGCGGCGGGCCATATATCGCAGGTGGGGATTATCACTCAATGGCGCTCAAGGCGGACGGCTCGATTGCAGCTTGGGGACACACGTATTACGGCCAGTCGGATGTGCCCGCTCAGAACAGCGAATTTATCGCGGTTTCGGCTGGTGCCAGCTTTTCGATGGGTTTGAAGAACAATGGCACGATCACAGCTTGGGGACGCAATTATGACCGCCAGGCAACTGTGCCAGCTCCCAACACCAACTTTGTGGCGATAGCAGCCGGTGACATTCACTCGCTGGGGGTCAAGGCGGACGGATCGGTCGTGGGCTGGGGAACCAATACGCTCGGCCAGTTGAGCGTGCCGGCACCCAACAGCAATTTTGTGGCGGTGGCAGCAGGCTATTCAGGTTATTCCCTGGGTTTGAAGGACGATGGACGCATTGTCGGCTGGGGACGCAATGACTACAACCAGTTAAATGTGCCCGCTCCCAACGCCAATTTTGTGGCTATGGCCGCTGGACACCGTCATGCGCTCGGATTGAAGTCCGACGGTACGATCACACTCTGGGGCAACAATGCTTACGGTCAACTTGACTTGCCCGATCCCAACTCCGATTTCGTGGCCATCGCGGCCGGCGCACTGCACTCTCTGGGGTTAAAGTCCGATGGCTCCATCGTGGCCTGGGGCCACAATAATTCCGGCCAGTTAGACGTGCCGGCTCCCAATGCCGATTTTGTGGCGGTGGCGGTTGGTAACTACCACTCGCTGGGATTGAAGTCCGATGGCACCATCGTGAGCTGGGGGGATAACACGTACGGTGCGCTGAACGTGCCTGACTCAACCCTTGATTTCGGGTTGTTTGAATATGGTGTTACGCCGTGTTTTGGTGCCTATACCGGCGGATATGAGGTTGTCATCAGCGGCACCAACCTCTGCAACGGCACGTTGAGCGATGTGAGCGCTGTCACGCTCTGCGGTGTCACCGGTTCAGTTGTCAGCGTCTCAGGCTCGACCCAAATCGTGGTCACCGCAGGGCTGGCCGCTACAATCGGTCGCGGAGATGCTAGCGTGGTCTCCACCAGCTTCGGCACTACGGTTCAGAGCCGTGCCTTCACCTATCAGAGGGTTGATCAGGCCCCGCTGATCTTCGCGCCACAGAGTCCGCAGGCGTATCGTGCGAAAAACCCGCTGTCAGCATCGGGTGGTTCGGGCACCGGCGCGGTCAGCTACAGTGTGATTTCAGGGCCGGGCACTATCCACAACGGAACAGAGCTGTATGTGTCGGCTGGTAGCGGTACGATCGTCATTCGCGCCACCAAGGCCCAGGATGACCTGTTTTACGCTACCTCGGCAGATGCGACTGTGCAAGCGATCAGAGCTACGGCCATCTTAACATTGCGCGACCTGACACAAACTTATGATGGAACACCGAAGAGCGTGACGGCGATGACGGCCCCGTCGGGTATGCCGGTGGAGATCACCTATGATGGATCGGCAACGCCTCCAACGGAGGTTGGCAGCTACACCGTGGTAGCCAGCGTGGATCTCGAAAACTGGGTCGGGGCGACAACGAACACGCTGAGCATTAAGCATGGCGATCATACGATCGACTTCCCTGCCATCGAGCTGCAGCCAATATCAGCATCCGTGGTACTAAACGCAACCGCCTCAAGCGGTTTGCCTGTTGCTTTTACCGTTGTTGACGGCCCAGGCAGCCTGAATGGGTCAACCCTCACTTTCACCGCAGGCGGGACGGTTGCGGTGGTTGCCTCTCAAGCGGGTAACGAACTCTGGTATGCGGCCACGCCTGTGACCAACCGCGTCTCAGTGTATGCGGTGAGTGCCTCCAGCGGACCATCTGCGGGCGGCGGTCAGTTGACGATTACCTGCGGTGATTTGGGGTCGGTCACCAACGTGCTCATTGGCGGTGTCTCGGCGACAATTCTAGAGCAGGGGGCTGATTGGGTGACGATCACGCTGCCGGCAGTCAGTTTGGAAGGCGCTCAGGATATTGTACTCCAAAGTTCCGACACTGGCGACCTCACGCTGGCAGGGGTTTACACATTCAACCCAGCGGGGTGGATCTGCGATAATAAGCTGATGGCAGGTGGCCCTTATATTGCGGCGGGCGCCCACCACAATCTGGCGCTCAAGTCAGATGGTTCGATCGAGGCCTGGGGAGGCAATAGTCAAGGTCAAACCGACGTGCCGGCTCCCAACAGTAATTTTGTGGCGGTGGCGGCTGGCAATTCTCACTCGCTGGGTTTGAAGGCCGACGGCTCCATCATAGCCTGGGGGGGCAATAGTGACGGGCAGACGAATGCGCCTGCTCCGAATGAGGATTATGTGGCAATAGCGGCTGGTGATTATCACTCGCTGGGGTTGAAGGCCGACGGTTCAGTCGTCGCCTGGGGTTGGAATCAGTATGGCCAGACTGATGTGCCAACTGCGAACAGCAATTTTGTAGCGGTGGCGGCTGGATTTGCTCACTCTCTGGGTTTGAAAGCCGATGGTACCATCGTGGCATGGGGATTCGACCAAAACTGGCAGACGAGGGTGCCCGATCCGAACAGTGACTTTGTGGCGGTGGCGGCCGGCCTTTATCACTCGCTGGGTTTGAAGGCCGACGGCTCCATCGTGGCCTGGGGAGGCGATCAATACGGCCAGGCGTCGTGGATTCCGCCTCCGAATAGCAACTTCATCTCTATAGCTGGCGGAACGGGTCACACGCTGGGGTTGAAGGCCGACGGCAAAATCGTGGCGTGGGGAAGAAACACAGATTTCGAGAGAGAGGTGCCGCAACCGAACAGTGACTTTGTGGCGATGGCGGCCAGTGGTGAGCACTCGCTGGCATTGAAGTCCGACGGCACGCTCGTTGCTTGGGGGGCCAATTATTACGGTCAAACAGAGCTGCCCGCTGAGAACGCCGATTTCGGGTTTTTTGCACTTGGTGTCACGCCAGCGCAAGGTTTGTATGTCGGAGGGTACCAGGTTGTCATCAACGGCACCAATCTATGCGATGGCACGGTCGGGGATCTGACATCTGTGACGCTCTGTGGCAGCATAGCTGAGGTCGTCAGTGTCTCGGGCTCCACCCAAATTGTTGTGATAGCGGGCAGAGCGCTCAGCGCCGGTGCCGGCGATGTGGAGGTGGTTTCCCGCAGTCACGGCACCACGACCAAGGCCGGTGCGTTCGCGTATCTTCCTAAATTGCCGCCTGACATGTCGGAGCCCGGCATGATACAGCAGATCCGGTCGCAGGCCGATGGCAGCGTGGAGATCGTTTTCGCAACCGTTCCCGGCGCTGAATATATAGTTCAGTACTGTGACGCGCTTGGTGACCAATGGCAGAGTGCCGGTTCCCTCATTACGGCGACTGATGGTATCACCTATTGGACGGATTCCGGCCTGCCGATGACTGATCCGCATCCTAAGGATGTTCCAACTCGGTTCTATCGCATCCTGCCCCACCAAGCGGTTGAATAATCGATAGCTATACAAACTCAGAAAGTACAGCAGGCGCATATAGCGCCTGCTGCTCCTTTAAAGCAAGCTCCGCTTGCTATAAAACCGGGGGCGTTGGGTGGTGCGACCGATTATTGCGACCACCCAGTGAATCGCAATTAATGGTCTAGTTTCGACGCTTCGCGTCTGTATGTTGGTCTAGTTTCGACGCTTCGCGTCTGTATGTTGTTTGCTGTTATACGTTTACGCTTAAAAATAGGCTGTTTATGATGCTTAGAAGGCGATTTTTAGTGTGTTTTTGGGGTTTTAAGGAAACTGTAATAGTGATATCATATTTCTATGCCTCGATCTAATACATATCTTGTTGAAGGGTATACATATCATCTGACGCACCGTTGCCATAATCGTGAACATCATCTTAAGCGGGTGCGTGAGCGGGATGTATACCGCAAATGGTTACTGGAAGGAGTGAAGCGGTTTGATGTTTGCGTGTATGCATTTGCAATAACAAATAATCACGTACATGTTGTTGCACACGCGGATGATCTGGAGTCAATACCCAGGATGATGCATCTCGCAGCAGGCTCAACGGCTAAACAGTATAATTTACGGAAAGGGCATTTAGATTCGCTATGGGAACACCCGTATCAATGCACGCTGGTTCATGGGCAGAAGCATCTCATGAATTGTCTTGCATACGTTGATCTGAACATGGTTCGGGCAGGGGCGGTTAAACACCCCAGTCAATGGCGTTGGTGTGGCTATGATGAGTTGACAGGTAAGCGGTCACGCTACTGCATTATTAATCAGGAACGATTGCTCGACGAATTGGGATTTCAATCAATGGAAGAATTTCAGCCTATATACGAGAGTTTTATCCAAACGAAGATCAATAGTGATGCACTAAAGCGTGAAGCCTGCTGGACGGAGTCCCTGGCAGTCGGATCCCTGAAGTTTATTGAAGAAGTACGCAATATTTATCCGCAACGCAAGCATCTTTACTCAAGTGAGGCCGGCTTGCTTAGCTCAGATGCGTGGTGTGTTAAAGAGGAGAATTTGCCTTAAACACTCGTTTTAGGGGGCTAAACGGCGTTCTAAGGGCTAAAAATCGATGTTTTTTAGCGGTAAGTTTTTATATTTTAACAGTTTGTAGACGCGAAGCGTCAAATTGTATACAATTCTGCGTTTTAATATTCTTGTTTAAACTTCGATAACAATATTATAATGATAACATAAAAAACGGGAGAAATTATGCTTACTAAAGAGGAAATTATTCATCAGATTGACCAATATTCACCTGAAGACAGGGTCAGGATTGTTGAGACTGTCCTAAATGGCGTAGTTAAGCCTGATCGTGATGTTGAGAAAGTCTGGCTTGATGTTGCAGCTGAACGTTGGGAACAGTATAAGAGCGGGAAAACAAAAACACGTTCCTATGATCAAGTTATGTCAAAATATAGGTCATGATCAATGGAAGCTAATTTTTTAGAAGAGGCCGATCAAGAGATGAGTCTCGCATTTCAATGGTATGAGAATCAAGTTGTGGGACTTGGGTATGCTTTTTTGAATGCTGTAGACGCTGCGATTGCAGTTATCAAAACATTTCCCTTTGCTTTTGAGTGTGTTAGAGGAAACTTAAGAAAGAGTTTGTTGCGTCGATTTCCGTATGGCTTGATTTATGGAATTGATGACGGGACTATAATAATTGTGGCGGTAGCTCATTCAAAGATGCTGCCAGGCTACTGGATTAACAGAATCAAGAAGCCATGACCAATTCTTTATCGACAACAAGTATGTGACGCGTTATTTCTGGGATTTAGTGGTGCAGTCCTGTGGTTCCTCTCTTTCAAGAGTCTCAACCCCTCGCGGATCACGGCGCGGTTGAAATGAAGTTTAAGTCGTAGCAGGTTGCGACGACTGTCAATTAGCCCTGAGTGAATTGATCAGTGTAAATGCGATGGGGAAACAACTGCTTTCAGAGGCATTAGGAATTAAAGTTCGTAAGGAACCACCGCACAAGGATGAAATTGAATCATTTCTCGGTCTTTGGTCTGCTACTGTAGGGCAGGTTCCGTACATTAAATATCATCCAGCGAGTATGCAACAAACGAAGTCCGGGTTCAAGGAACCCGGCTACAGACGCGGTGACTGTAGGGCGGGTTCCGTGAACCCGCCATGTCCGGGGTGGAGCACCCCGGCTACAGTTTTGGCTACAATCAAAGAGGTTTTGTGATCTGCGCGAGGTTGTCGCATTTAATATTACAATTTTCGCTGGTGCCATCTAATCTCCTTGTAAGTGCAAGGCGCAGCAGGTATAGTAAAGCGATGTTACAAATTATACGAAGGAACCTGCGGCTATGAACGCAAGAAAATTAAGCGACGCTTTTTTACGATTTCAGGCGTTGATGACCGTGATCGTTAGTTGCGCGTCGCTGTCGCTGTATGCGCAGGTGGCCACGCAAGCGCTTTCCCTCGACCAGGGATGGAACGCAATTTATCTCTCGGTTTCGCCAACTGTCGCAGCGGATGACCTTTTCGCACAATGGCCGGTTCATAGCGTCAGCGCCTATCGCTCGTCGGAGCTGCTGCGCACCGAACAGGTCGCAGCCGGCCTTTCGGGGGAGAGTGCGGCTGTCGCCCCTTTCGGCATCTGGACGCGCGAGGAGTTGGCTGCATCGACCCTCCGCTATGTGCCCGCGGACACAGTGCTCGTCTGTTTTAACACCAACTCGGCTGCATTCCATGTGAACGTTCATGGCTCTCCCGCCGCGCCGCGCATTGCCTGGCACACCACGTCGGCGGGTGTGGGGTGTTATAACTACGTGGGTGTGCGTTTGAATGCGCCGGTTTTGCCCTCGGATTATTTTGCCGGGGCCGATATCGGTACGCCCGCCTTTCTAAAGCTCGGCGGGCGCTCTGAGGCCACGCCGACCGTCTATAACCCGCAACGCGGTTCAGTCCCGTGGATGCTCACAGACGGCGACGCCATTCTTGTGCGGGCTGAGAAGCGCTCGGATTGGTCGGGCCCACTGCATATTTCGCCGGTGAATGGAATCGACTTTGGCAGAGACTCCATGCTTTCAGCCGTTAATATCCGCAACGACGGTGTTGTCGCCAAAACAGTTGCGTTCGCGTTTGTTCCCTCTGCTGACGGTTTGGTGCAACCAGAGCTGCTGTGGCGCGACAGCTCGACTGCTCTCTCCACTAACAGCTGGGAGGTTTTGTCGGCGCCGGTTGTCAAGACTCTCAATACAGGTGAGACCTGGCGCGTGTCGGTTGCTATTGACCGGACACAGTTTGGTGCGGCCGCAGCCGGGAGTCGCTGCGGCGGGAGTCTCGTGATTGAAGAGCAGGCGGGAACCTGTATGCGCGTGGCGTTGCCCCTCTCGGTAACTGCCGGCGATGTGAGTGCTGATGAAGGCAAGGCACCGGGGACGTGGCCAGCCGGGCTCTGGGTTGGAACAATTGAGCTGTCGAGCGTTTCGCGCTGGGTCAACGATACGGCGCGCGTTGATGATCTTCCCTCTGGTGGCCGGATGAAGCTGCGGCTGCTGCTGCATGTGGGTGATGATGGCAGTACACATCTTCTGCAGCGTGTGATCATTGCGGGGCGTGCGAACACGGATGGAAGCTATTCGCAGCACCTCTTCGGGCCAGCAGCGACAATTCCAGCCGAATACGATGTTGCATCACGCATCAGTTGCGCGGCGCTTCCGGCGAGTCTGGGTCTGCTCGCACCGGCGGGCGGCGCTTTCCTGGGCAGTACTGAGCAACCGCTTGTTTTTAATTACACAATTGCCGGGAATGACAGCTCGAACCCGTTTTATCATCCGCTGCATCCGCACTTTGACGGGCTGCGTGCTGATTTTAAAACTCCCGCGCCGAGCGGCGATGATTTTACGAACTATATCGGAGCTGTGAAACCGGAGCGTTTCTCGATCAGTGGTGCTCTCCGGCTTACGTTCGATGAAAACGCGGGTGCTGCCTGGGATCCCGAGGAGACGGTTACCGGAGCGGTGCGCTGGACATACAGCGGGATTCGCCGTGAGGGAGCTATCCATGCTGGTGGCACCTTTGTTCTCACGCGCATTGCATCGAACGGAACTATCCACGAATAATTTCCTTTTTCTAATCACTGTTTTTTAAAAAACTCAAACAAGGCTCAACCGCATGAAAATCAAATTAATTCTTCTTGTTACCACGTTCATGATGGCAGTTTTTCCCGCTTTTGCTGTGGAAACCTCGATTGCCTATCAAGGTGTTCTGCGCAACGAACAGGGCGGCGTTCTTGAAACGCAAACGCATACGGTCGAATTTCGGCTCTATGCGCAGGCTGCTGGCGGGGCAGCTTTGTGGGGGCGTTCCCAGAGCGTGCAGCTTGATACAAATGGTCTCTTCAACGCTGAACTCTCCGACGCGAAGGGCTCTGAGCTACAGGATGTCACGCATCACGCACTTGCCGATGCTCTCAAGGCCGCACGCGGTACCTCTCTTTTTATCGGACTTACGGTCACAGGTAGCTCCGGCGAAATTTCGCCTCGTCAGAAGATCCTGACCGTGCCCTACGCCAACTACGCGCAGGATGTGGATACAGCTCTCGGTGGTTTTACGGTCAACGGTCATCTGAGCGCTAACGCGGGCGCGCATGTTACATCCGCTTTTTCTGTAGATGGAGCGGCAACGTTCAACGGGGAAGCGACCTTTTCACAAAAAACAACGGTTAACGCTGATCTCACTGTCGGTAATTCAGGTCAGTTTATCGGGCGGGGCACTGTACCCATCGGCACGATCCTGATGTACTACGGATCGACACACGATCTGCCGCATGGCTGGGTGGTCTGTGACGGACAGAATGGCACCCCTGATCTGCGTGGTCGTTTCGTTGCGGGTGTCGACCCCAACAATCCGGATTACACCTTCAAGAAAACGGGCGGCGCGGACAAGGTTCAACTGTCCCTTGAGGAGATGCCGCGCCACAGCCATGGTGCCAATGTCGGCACTGTTGGTTACAAAGCGAGCTGGAAGGATAGTCAAGAGGCGGTCGCGGCACCGGGGCAGAGCAGAAATAACGGCACCCAGTACCAAGCGGAGGACTATGAAGGTGGCTACAAAGCCCACGAGAATCGTCCGCCCTACTACGCCCTCTACTACATTATGCGGAAACTTTAAGGGAGTCTTTTTATGCGCCTCATCTCATCACTTCCTCGAAACGCGATGCTAGCTGCGGCGTGCGCTGTTTTTATTTGCATCGCATCTCCCGGAGTTGCGGCGCCGCTGCCGGGCTATTCGCTCGGCAGCAGCACAGCACCGCAAATACGGATTACAACAAACTCAGCGGCCAATGCCTGGCTGACCTCGAACAACGTTGCACCGCTCGCCGCGACCTTCGCGGCCGCGCCTGACCTCACCAGCACACCAATCTCATCGCTGGGCACGATTGCGGGGCGACCGCGCTTCACTCTGCCCGCGATGTCGGACGGCTTTCCAATTGAGAATACAAAGCCGCAATACTATCTGGGCGATAGGCTCATCGCCCCAGCAGGCGTGGACTGGGTGGCCACCTACGAACACTGGCTTGCCAGCCCGGCTGAGCAGGCGGTTTTTCTGTTCGACAATATTGGTGCCCGCATTTTTGTTATTCAGGGCGGCACACACCCCTTCACCTGGGTGATGGATGATGGTTCCGAGGAACAGGTGACCTACAATCTCGCCTCGGTTGTCTCCGGACGCCCCTTCCGCATCTACTGGACTGAGCCTCCGTATGATGCGCCTCCGATCAACCTCTCCGGGAAATTTGTGAAGCTGTATGGACCGGATTCACTCGTGACGGTTTCCCGTGGAGCGGTGACAAATCTGGTGGGGGGATTTGAGCAGATCATTACCAACAACATTGTGTCAGGTGTTTTCCTTGACCCATCAACCAAGCTGTTGCGTGCCTTTGGCAATCTACGCGGCCAATTGGTTCTGGCCTACTATGATTCGGGACTCTACGACACGATCAAGCATGTTCAGGTTGTTGAGGTCGGAGCGCCCGATGTCATTGATATGAAGGGTGGAATCGGACGGGCGCTACAGCCGTGTGGCTCGGGCTACAACGTGACAGGGCTGACAGCCTTTCCGCAGGCGAAGCAGGCAACAGACAATCGCGGCGATTTCTACTATCAGCATCAGGGCGAACAATCCTACAGTCCTAAGCATGGCGCGGTCTTTCCGTTGCGTGATACTACGGATGCCGCGTGGCGGCTGCCGGTCTACTGGATGGAGGAGGATCGCTATGGAACGCTTTGGCCTTTCGAGCTTTGCCACTACGCCTGCGCCTGGCCCGCAGACGCGCAAACTCTGATCGTCGGCGCAAAGGTTCCGATACCATCTGATTACACAGTCAGCTTGATGTCCTTTCAGGAGCCGGAAGGACATGCCAAGGCCCCCTCTGACAATGTTTTTTCAACGCTGGCAAGCGGTCACTCATTGCTGCGCCTGCTCGGTGACGACAATGTATGGTTTATTCCGATTCACGCGGTTGATCGTGAGGATCCAAACTACTTTGATCTCAGCCGGCAGATCAAGTGGACAATCGGGGCTGAGATTATTCCTTTCCCGAATTTTCACATCTGCCATGTGGATGGGTATGCACCCGATATCGATACTGATGCCCCTGGATACATCAATCTGCTCGCTTCCGGTGGTAATTATAACCCGCGTCTTTACAAAGATCCGACGGCGTCTTCCGATGGTATTTTTGCAGGCGACACCACCAACAACTTCTCAGAGGCTGCTTCAGGGGGCGACACCAACGTCTACCCCTCGGTTATCTATCCAGTAAACACGGCGGATAAGCCGCTTGAGGTCTGGTGGAGCGGGATGGTACAACAGGCGGCCATGCCCACTGGGATCGCCTTTCCCTGCGCCATTGATCGTTATCGAGCTGAGTGGCCGGCTCTGGATGCGATTCCGCAAATTGTGCTCGCCTCCGGCGCAGGCAGCTCTGCGGAGTGCGTCCGTCGGGCCGGCGGTGCGGCGCTATTCAAGAGCCCTGAGGCGTCGCTGAAGATATCTGATCGCGCCCTCTTCTCGGAGATCGGGGGGGGCATCTCTTTCTGGACCAAAAATGTTTTTACCAACATCACAGACGGCGCCCTGCTTTCAATTGGCGCCTTTGACGGTCCTCGATTTTTTGTGGATCAGACGATCAACCGCGACACTGCGGTTCCGACGATTACCTACACCGCGAGCTTCCGCCCAGCGGATACCAATGTCGCGCCTGTGGTGATTTCAACCCCTGCGCTGCCGATTGACAATGCGTGGCACAAGATCGCCTTTGCCTACGATTCCGGGAGCCTGTTCGGTGGATTTTCAACCAACTCAAATCCGGCCTTTCACGTTTTTGTCGATGGCGCACACGCATCCGTTATCTATCTCGCGCACCCGCTCGACAGCTCAGGTGTCTCGCGCGGAAATTCAATCGGTGCCGCTCCATTAGCAGGCCGTTTCGCACCCAAGGGGACGCTGATTGATTCGGTTCTCTTTCGAAATGCCGCTCCAAGCGCGGCGAGCCGGCTGGAACTTTTTTATGAGAACCCGACATCTGATACAGCGGGTGCCACCGCTTATATTTCGTTCGACGAGGAGGCCGAGCTGTCGGAACGCCTGAAGCGCGATACGTACACGATTGTGGAGAGTGTTCAGGGAACGCTCTCCGATACAAAGGATATCTTCATCTCGTGGCCGGGTGCACCGCGTCTGGAGAGCGGAGAACTTGTCTCGGATACCACGCCCGTTGTCTACGGCCAGCGCAGTACGGCATTGCCCGGCTACAACCCCAATGAGGAACACGCTTTTATCCAGACATCGGTAGGTGGCTACATTGTCTGGGCGCTTCGCTGTGATTTGAATACGCCCGACACATCCGAGCCGATTGTCCTGGTCGAATATACGCGGAGTGGCAACAAGGCCATGCAGGCCTATTCTGTTGTCGCCACCAACCAGTTCCACCCCGCGTTGGCTGGTACAGCGACGGTGGGCACTGTGCTGCCCGGACCCCACCCTCTGGATATGATGGATAACCCGTGGCTGCCACAGAACACCTGGGATGCGAATGGTGCGATCAGTGTTTTCCGTGACCGCAAAAAACAGCTTTGGAGCCGCGCTCCCGGCCTCTTCGACGTCTACATGTACTACGCTAATAAGGAGACGTTTGACTATCCCTCGCTTGCTGAAAATCCGGATGTCGGAACGCCCGTTCCCTGGCTCGGTTATTTGGAGGAAAACGCGCAGCCCGATGCCAATGTGCTCACACGGACTCCGGCACCCTGGCGCTGGACAGCAGCCTGGCCGAAGCACGTTGAGACGATGCGCATTGGCCAGACCCTGACCACTGCGGCGGGCGGTCTGCCTGAGGTATGGAATGCCGCTTCGCTGGCGGTCGTTTATCCGGATGCCTCAACATCCAACACCTTAGCGAGCACAGCTCTGCTCTACGACCCGACAGTTGCCCAGCACTCAGGCAGTGATCACTATACAACGCCAGCAACCCTTTTCAATGCGATGGGGTTCACCCTCGGCAATACAGGCGATGCCATTCTGCGTGCTGGAAAGTACAGATTTCAGGGCCTGCCGCCCTCGGTCAGTGATCGTTTTTACATCAATGCCAACCTCGATGCTGCCCGCTGTATTACGCTGGAAGGCGCGCTGGTCGAGAAGACCGGCGGAGCATCTATCCTTTATCCCAATGTTTTGACCGCATCCGAGCGTGCTGCGATTAAAAATCTAGTGCCAGCTGACTCGCCTGTCAAGGCTCTTTGGAATGAGATGATTGCACGTCTTGCCGTTGATCCAGTGCTTCCCTCTTCAACACAATGGATCGGCGATGTTGCCACCGGCAGCGACCCGTCAGTACCCGGAACAGAGCTGGTTGTGGACTACATCCCGCGTGACCACTATGCGTTGACTGCGATGGGTGCGGCCGACTATGTTGTTCTGATCGAGAACGATGCCATTGATGAGCGACTGGGTGTCGACAGCGGTGATCCAATCTCGATGCACGTCTTCGCGATCACCAACGATTACTATGCCGGGCGCGTTGTAGCGCGCGAGGATCCCCGGAATCTGCTCTCTGAGCAGCTTTCGATACTCTATACAGAGGCTTTCGCGGGTACAGCGGACGACTACGTATTTGAATGGAAAAATGCGCGGCCCAACGCCAACGGCACCATCCCTGACGACTATGCCAACGCCTACAGCCAAAAATTCCCCCTCGCGGATTCCATTGGATTAACACGATTTACCATTGGAGAACAGGGTGACACGCTTGCCAACATGGTCAACACCTACTACGTCTGCCGCTACCGCGCCGCCAACACGAACAGCGCCGCCTATCCCGCGATGGGCTATGCCTGGAGCGATTGGTGTGGTCCAGCCCTTGCGGAGGGCTGGGTGCAGCGCGTGCTCAACAACGTCACCCCCTTCACGCAGCGCATGCAGGATCTCTACGACAACACGCCCGAGACCATGGTTACAATGCTTGAACAGGCCGGCGCGCCTTACGATGGTGATGTGGCCCTCAATCAGGACAACCTCACCAGCATCGGTCTTATCCAGCTCTACCAAACTGTACTCAATAAAGCCGAAGCTCTGTCGTTGACATTAGGGCTGAGCGATTCCGATGCCAACAAGCAGTTGCAGCTCGCAGTCGGCCGTCTGGGTGATCTCTACATGGTGCTTGGCAACGAGGCGCTATCTGACGCGCTCAATCCAACCATCGGATTCGGTACTGAATACGGCGGTGCCGCGGCTGGCTTTCACAGTGTTGACTATGGCGAGGCTTTTTCCGCCTTTTTCTGCTTCGACAATCAGGTGCCGTCGCTGCTTGACGAGGAACTTGCCCTGTTGCGTGGGCGCAGTGGAGAGAATGCCCCGTCTGTGCGCATCGCTCCCTACTACAACCGTCTTGTCTGGAACTTTACCAAGGGAATCCATGCCGGCGAAGTCGCTTATGCCGTCAACTATAATATCAATTCGGGTAATGGCGATGCCGTTGTGGATGAAGAGGATGCCGCCGCGCAATTTCCACAAGGGCACGGCGATGCTTACGGCCACTATCTCTCGGCACTCTCCGGCTATTACCGCTTGCTCCGGAATCCATACTTCAGTTGGGGAGCACCTTCAATGGGAGAGATGGTCGTCAACGATGCCGTTGTTAATGTTGATTATTACGATGAGGCGCGCTTCGTGGAAGTGGCCGACAAGCTCGCTGAAACAGCTGCCCTCGCAACCGACCGCACCGCACGCAAAGCCTGGCGCGATAACGGCGGCCTTGCCGGAGCCGGGTATGTTGATGAGGATCCCACCCGCGCTTTCGGCTACGGCGAATGGGCGACCCGCGGCGGTGTCGGTGCTGTTATGAACTGGATGGTCGGTAATTCCCTGCTTCCTGAGGGGCCGCAAGCGGCCACCACACACGTGCTTTCGCTGGCACCGGGGGCTTATGCCTACATGAAGGAAACACCGCTCTCATCAGCGCATACCCCCCAGTGGACAATCGAAGCTCAGTTTAAGGATGTGGTTGTCGCTGGATTGAATCCTGTGCCGCTGCTCTGCTGGCACGCAGGCACCAATCTTGTCACTATTTGCGTGGCTCAGGGTGGTCACGCTCAACTTTATGTCTACGCCCTGGAAGAACGCGACTATGTCGCTCCTGAAGAGGAGCCAGGCGAAAATCCAGAACCGGTCACCGATAAGAGCACCATCGTGTTAACCAACACGCTCTATACAGCGCAACTCGGGGCGCTTCCATCGCACGCGCTCATCGCTCTGTCCCGCGAGGGCACGAACGCTCCGTCTGTCCGGCTCTTCGATATTGCCGCCGGCGCACTTGCCGCTACTGTGGAAATTGATGGTGCCCCCCAACTTGATCATCTCGCGGACGGATACCCAGTTCTCGGTGGCGAGATCTCGATGCGCCCTTCGGAGCTGCGCTTCTGGGAAAAAGTCCGGAGTGATGCGGAGCTGCTCAATGCCGCCGCAATTGTCAGCAGCCGCAGCGATCATCTGCTCGCCTACTCGCGTTGTATCTCGGAGCAGATCAGTGCCGGAGAGCTGGTTGATGATGTTTCTGGAGGCTATGCCTGGTATCTGGAGGCACCTACCTGGAGCTCGACAACAGAGGGGGGGCTCTCTGTTGCCTTTACCGATGCGGGGCTGCTGCGCATTGACCGGTCAACAGCAAAGTCGCTCACATCGCTGCCGCAACGCGTCGGAGAGATCCAGTCGACCTTGAATCGCCTTGACAGCGGGTTGAACCCGCTCGGCCTTTCACAGAACGCCGTACCGTTCGACATCACACCGCTTGGTGCTGACGATGGATCACTCACTCATTTCGAGCAGATCGCCGGCCGCGCGCGCAGAGCGCTTGCCAACGCCTCGACGATTCTGGACGAGGTGCAGACCCTCTCTTCGCGATTGCGCATGATTGAGAACGCATCCACCTCCGAGGAGGAGGTCTCCGAAGCCGAGGAACTGGCCCACATGTCACAACTGATCGATATCTTCGGCTATCCTTTTGCCGATGATATCGGGCCGGGCGGCACGTATGTGCAGGGGTATGATGGGCCTGATCTGCTCAACTTCATGTGGATGGATCTTTCGCCGTATGGGATTGCCCCTGATTTCAATCTGGAAAACACCGTCCTGACGTATAAAATCCCATCCTGGTTAGGCAGGCATTTAGTGATGGTGCGTCAAGTGGAAGAGAAAACAGCACTCTCCTGGTCGATCTCCGCTAACGGGCTGGTGATGAAGCCCGACAGCATTCGCGGAACGCGGCGCGCCACCGGCCGCATACAACAGGCTTATGCAGACTTTTTATCCGCCTACGCAACACTTGATATGGCGATCGACTGGTATGGCAGGAAGAAGGAGATTCTCGATTACGAACTCAACTATGCCGCGATTCGTCTGCACCTGGGACAGTACAAAAAGTATATTGAGGGAGCTAAGGGTGTCTTGGCGCTTAGCAAAGCCAAGCAGTTGCTGGCTGCCAGACTGGCGCTCGTCCAGGTCGAAACAGCACTTGCACTCACCCTGAGTGGCCATGAGGATGCTGTCGCTGTTGCGCCGGGCATTGTTGGCGCAGGCATGACAGTTAACACGGATCTCAAGTCTGTGCTCAGCGGGGCGCTGTTACCCCTGAAAGAAACAACTTTGACGGCGATGTCTTCTTCTCAGATCGCACTCAAATCGCAGATACTCAGAAAAGAGGATACCCGGTGGCAGGATGCAATTTCCGGAGCCATGATGAGTCTAGGGAATTATGTCGAATTGACCACCGAAATCCGTGATCGCTATCTGGTCAGACTCGAGGATGAATGGGAGGCCGCCAGGAATGTCGGCTGCGCCTATGCCGACCTTGTTGCAGCTTATGACGAGGTCGATGCGCTTGTTGCGGAGGGCGAACGTGTGATGGAGATTCAGACAGCTTTGCGTGCACGTCGTGTCAACCGGCTTACAAAACTGCGCTACAACGACATGTTTTTCCGTCAACTGCGCTCTGATGTACTCCAGCGTTACGAGGCCGCTTTCCTGCTCGCGCAGAAGTACGTCTACCTTGCGGCGCAGGCCTATGACTACGAAACAGCGCAACTCTCAGCTGACAAGCCGGCGGGCGACCTCTTCCGGGCGGAGATTGTCGGTTCACGTTCTCTCGGACATCTCGGTCCTGACGGCGAACCAAAGCTCGCTACCGGCATCGGTGAGGCGGGACTCTCCGATACTCTGGCGCGCATGGAGGCCAACTGGCTTGTGCTCAAGCCGCGTCTGGGGATCAACAACCCCGAGCATTACGCCACCTGGTTCAGTCTGCGGCGTGAACTGTTTCGGATCACCCCGGATACGCGGGGTGATGCCAACTGGCGCACGGAGCTCGCCAAATACTGGGTGGAGGATCTGCGCTCACTGTCTGAGTACCGCCGTTACTGTCAGCCTTTCTCCTCCTCCGCAGGACTTGAGAAGAGGGAGCCGGGCTTTGTCATCCCGTTTTCTACTGACATTAACTTCGGTGAAAACTTCTTCGGGAAAACATTGCAGCAGGGCGACAGTGCCTACGACTCGACCTATTACTCGACCAAGATCGCCGGAGCCGGCGTGCGCTTTGTCGGCTACAACGAGAAGATCAACGGCTACACAGGCAGTGAGGTCGCCCTCGGTGCCACACCTGTCGTCTACCTGCTTCCGCTTGGAGCGGATCGCATGCGCGTGCCCGGCGGCGGCGAGCAGGCGACTATTCTCGATTACAACGTTGTTGATCAGGTTGTTCCGGTTCCGTATGTCATCGGTGCTACGAAACTCGATGACCCGGATTGGCAGCCCTTCTATGATGGCTATACAGGGGGTGCCGACCTGGCAGCCCGGATTCGCCGCTATCCCAGCTTCCGCGCCATCATAGGCCCTGCCTCCGACGCCGGCCTCTCCTCTTCCCGCCTTGTCGGGCGCAGTGCCTGGAACACGCGCTGGGCAATTATTATTCCGGCGGGTGCCATGCAAGGGGGCGATGCCGAGAACCGTGCGGTCGTCCGCAGCCTGTTTTTAAATGGCAAGGATATCAATCGTGACGGCAAAATGGATATCTCCGGTGTCCGTGATATCGAACTTGGTCTTAAGACGTATTCCAACTCGGGGAACTAAACTATGAAAAACACAATCAGATGCGTAGCGCTTAGCGTTGCTGTGGCAGGGCTTTTCACACCCCTCACACCGGTCTCTGCCAACTCCATGGCGACACCCCTGCCCCCGCATGTTTACACCGGGCGCGTGCTTGACTACGATGCCGGCAACCTCGCCACCACGCGGTATGCCGCAGAGGTGCGCGCGCGGGGCGCCGACGGAACCCTGCTGGCACGCTGCAAAGTCACAAAAGTGGAGGGCACGCTGAGCAACTACGCGTTGAGCATCCCGGTGAGCTCAATCCCAACGCCACAGAGCGCGGTCAGCGGCGAGCGGCTCAGCTTTGAGGTGGATAACGGGGTGGAGACCTTTGTGATCAGCAATGCCTTCCCCGCCGTCGGGCTTCCCGGACGTGTCTCGCGGGTCGATATGGTTGCCGCTCGTGATACGAACAGGAATGGCTTCGCCGATGCGTATGAGGAGGATATTGCCGCATACATGGCTGTGATGGGGTTTGAGGGGCCTCTCAACCCGCATGGCGACTACGACAATGACGGCATGTCAAACTACGACGAGTATCTGGCCGGGACTGATCCGCTCTCTGATGCCGACTGCCTGCGCTTTATTTCGCTCGAATCAGTTGCTGAAAATCCGGATGTGCTGGCAGCTGGTTTTCTGCCTGGTATGAACCGCAGTTACAGCGTCCAGGGCGCGACCAACACAGTCGCGCATCGAGGCTTTGCTTTCCAGCCACGGGCCCATCAAATCGCACCTGAGCTGAACGCTGCCAAAAGCGCCTACCTCCAGACAGGCAGTGAGTCTCCGCGCGTCCAGCTGCTCTATCTTATCAAGGAAGGAGATCATGCGCTTTACCGCCTTCGTCTTGAGTAGTATAGCCGCTCTTTGTTTGCTTGCCTGCCCCGTTTCTGCGGCAGATACCGTATCTGAACGAGCGCCCAGTCATCCTGTCTATACGAACGTTGCGGGCCAGGTCATTGCTGGGCCGGTGAGCGTTGTGACCAATGGCTGCGTAAGTTTCGCCGGCCGCCAGTACCCGCTCAAGATTTTTTCTCAGGCAGAGCAGGCGCGGATGCTCAAAGATTGCGGCCAGGCGTTGCCTGCCCGCAATACCGCTACCGAACGCCGGGATCTGTTCTACCGGAACCTGCTCGATCGGCAGGATGCCCTCGAGAAGGCTGGTTCCACCACCCCTGAAAAGGCCAAAGCCCAACGCGCACTGATTCGACGCGCCTGGAGTGAGGGGCGTTGACCAGCACCCGGCCAGTGCAAGGTTGATTTAAAAGCTGGAGGGGCGCGGGCCTCCGCATCCGTAAATCGATGTCGCTGCAGAGTTTGGTTAAACAGTTCGTTTACCAACGGCGGTGGTGTCTATTTCTCCGATGGTGGCTACCTCCGTGAAACGTCGGTCTTCGGAAATCAATCACAACGCGGCACCGGAGTGTATCACAACAAAGGCGACGACTCCATAAACGTGTTGCTCCACGCAAACCAGGCCTCTGTGCGTGGTGGCGGTGTCTATTGCTATCAAAACGGCAGCCTCAACAACATCACCGTTGCTGGCAATAGCGCGGTTGAAGCAGGCTCCGCCACTGTCGGATCTCATCCCGGCGTCCAATGACCCACAGTTCGCTGCTCACCCCCGGGGGCAGTGTTGCCAGCACACGTGGATGGCCGCAGCTCGCGCAGCAGGCGCCCTCCGCCGTGACTGGTCGCTCGCAGCCCGGACAGCGCCGCTCCAGCACCTCGCCGCAGGTGACGCAGTATTTTATATTGTCTGTCAGCAAGATCAGCTCCGGCCAAACAAAAAGTTCGTCATTGATAATATAAGGGATATTAGACAAGCAGGCGGGATTTGGACAATAACCCTTTTGCAGTGAAAACGCCGGCGGGAGTTCGGGAATTTGAGTGCGTGGTTTCTCCGCCATAGGGATCTTGAGGATCCCGGCGATCTTCTCGACAAACTCCATCGAGAGCTTTTCAGGGTGCCCTGATTCAAACATGCTGATTGCGCTTTGCGCACAACCAGCGGCTTTCGCCAGTGCGCTTTGTGTCAACCCCTGTTCACGCCGCGCAGCCGCGACCTTCCTGCAAAAATCTTCCGGTAATTGTGCCATAACTCTGGTTCACGCTCTAGGTTTTAAATGTTGAGAAGCTGTTGATAACGTAATGCCCATAGTATGCCTCAGATCAGGGGTTATTAACAAGCACAAGATATCAACAGTTTATATACAGATCTAAGTCACTTATAATAAACAATTTAAAAGTCATGCACACCCTGATTATAAACTGTTTATAACCTTTGCTTGATAATGTTGATAATGTTGTTGATAAGTTGATATTTTCATAATCAGGGGTCAGGAGTCAGGGGTCAGGAAACTATAATGAACACAAAGAGCCTAGCGCAGCATAGCAGCAACCAATTTTTTGCCACTGAGACACCCTCCTACGCCAAGGCTACGGCGGACATGCTGGAAGCAACCCTACACCCCGCGGTGCACCTTTCACTGTGTACTCGGGGCGGAGGTCGAAGGGCGTAAAATCGACCCCGACCCCGACTCCGATACTGCTGGCCTTCGAGCTATTCCCTCGCTTTTCTTGTTCTGACTCCTGAATTCCGACTTCTTGCCCCTTGCCCAGTTACGATATTTTCGTGTTTACGAGAGATTGATGTTTTCAAATTCTGATCTTTATGGTTTCATACATACATGGATCAAAAAAGCAGATTACTAATTGTGAATGTTGTCACCTTTGCCAGAGTGCCGTTTGTCGTTTTATTCATGGTGCTGGCAGTGGTGCACGCGTATGACCCGGAGTTGCGGATTCTGGCTGTACTGGGAACAATCTCGCTGGCAGTGGCCGCTCTGACCGATCTTTTTGACGGGATGCTGGCGCGCAAGTGGGGAGTTGTTTCAAAATTCGGGGCCATGGCTGATCCCCTGATGGACAAAGTTTTTTATCTGGTGGTCTTTCCCACGCTGCTCTGGCTGCTGGGGCGTCAACCGGATGAAGGGGCGCACGCGCTGGTCATGTTAATTTTCACGGTGCTCTATATTCTGCGGGATCAGTGGGTCACCTTCCTGCGCTCGGTTGGAACACTGTTTGGCGCTGACTGCGGCGCTAACTGGGTGGGCAAGTTCAGGACAGCTGCCAGCTTTCCGATCGCCTGCGTAATCTATGTCTACGCCGCACTGCACCCCTGCTTTCTGCCGCAATGGCTGATCTACCTTCTGGAGGCCTTTCTGATTGCGATCAATCTGTGGTCCATGTTCACCTACACCAGAGAGTATATGCCCTATCTCAAGCAAGCACTGCTGTCAAAAAAAGCGGATGATGAGAGCTAGCAAGCGGTAGGGGTGTCCCGGTCACTAAGTTTCAATCGCAGCAGAATATCAGCAGTTCACATTTCGCTGTTTTCGCGCATTTCGTAGCTTTAAATCAACCGCTGCGCTCTCAGCCAGTCACGCAGTAGCTCTTTTGGCAGTCCCATGATATTGGTGTAGGAGCCACAATACCCTGCTATCAGCAGTTCACTGTTTTCATCAATGTCATAAGCGCCGGCGCGGTCCAGCGGCACGGTTCTTTGCAGATAACCCTGAATCGCCTCTTCGCTCAGCTCTTTAAACACAACGGATGAGGCTTCAACCCGGACAACAGGCAGCCGCTCGCCCGGCATCCCCAGCGCTACCCCGCTGAAAACAATCTGGGAATTTCCTGAAAAGGCGCGCAGAAACGCCGCTGCCTCCCGAAGATCCCTGGGTTTGCCGATCAGCCGCCCCTGGAACCAGACCAGGGTGTCGGCTGCAATAATGGCAGCCTCAGGATGCAGCCTGCGACAAGCCGCATACTTCGCGCCCGCATTGCGCACAACTGTGTCAACCGGGTCAGCTGCATTGTGGATCTCCTCCACCGCTGCGTGACAAATCGTGAAGTTGCTGGTAATCGACTGCAAAATCTTGCTGCGTCGCGGTGAGACAGAGCCTAATATCAAGGGGATGTGATTCATACGATAGACACTTCCGGGTTTTTCATGTGTTACTTCTCTTTACCGCAAACTTTGTCGCGAGCTTTGTTTGGCTTGACAAGGCGCGAAGCAAGGAAGTCGTCCGCTATGCGGGCGACTGCGGGCGACATGCGCATGATCAGGCTGCGCAAAAACGCAGTTCCGATTTCCAACCGGACATCTCCGGTTGGAAATCGGGGCTGCGGAGGTCGGGCTTGCCTATAACTTGATCACTTGGTCTTAGCAACCATAACTCTTTGATTAAGATTGCGATTAGGATTGGGATTAGGATTGGGACCTATCCTCATCTTAATCCTCATCTCAATCCTTATCCAGGGCGGCAATGCCGCCGGCTCTTGAGCGGCGACGACGATGCTGGTGGACGATTTTCACAGGCTTGAGTTTTAATCGTCAACCAACATCGTCGCACAACATCGTCAACCGATGCCGCTCACAGAGCGGCTACTACACCGAACGACAAGGCTTGCATTTCACAGTGCAGCGCAGGTGTAGCAGTCGCTCTATGAGCGACACCGAACCACAGGCTTTGCGCATATGTTTTGCTCTTTTGATCAAGTTGCCAACCGTTTGTCCACAGCGCGCCCCGCGGCGGGCTTGCTCACAGCTTGATCACTGCCTGTTTCCGCAGTGCCCGTTTGACATCCGGGACCGCTGCCAGCAGAGATTTAGTGTAGGCGTGCTGGGGGTTTTCGAGCACATCAAGCGTGCAGCCAACTTCGACAAACTCCCCGGCGTACATAACGACTGCCTCATCACAGACATGTTTGACCACCGCCAGATCATGCGAGATCAGAATCAAGGCCAGGTTCAGCTCCTGCTGCAGCTTGAGCAACAGATTGAGTATGCGCGCCTGCACCGAGACATCCAGCGCGCTAACAGGCTCATCCGCGATGATCACCTCCGGACCCAAGGCCAGGCAGCGCGCAATACTCACGCGCTGACACTGGCCACCGCTCATCTCACGGGGATATGAATCCAGTATCTTTTTTGACAATGCCACCCGCTCCAACAGGGAGTCCACGCGGCTTTCAATCTCCTTGGCCGCGCAGATTCGGTGCACTCTGAGCACCTCCTCGAGGCTCTGCCGGACAGTCATGCGCGGATTGAGCGACCCTGTTGCATCCTGAAAGATCATCTGTACCCTGCGCCTGTACTGGACGCGCTGGGCGCGAGTGAATATCGCAATGCTCCTGCCTTCAAAAAGCAATGCCCCCTCATGCGGCGGATGCAGCCCCATAATGACTCGCGCCAGCGAACTCTTGCCGCACCCGCTTTCACCCACAATTCCGAGCGAGCCCCCTGCGGGCAGAGAGAGGGAGACCTTATTGACAGCGCGTAATGCTGGACGGCCAACGCGTTTATAGACAACCGAAAGGCCGCTTAACTCTAAAACAGGTGTTTTGTTTCTACTTTTATTTACCATGGTTCAACTTCGCACTGCTGCTTTTTGTCTGCTTGTTTTCTATGCGTACTTTGCCGCTCTGGGACACTCTCTCACCCAGACCAAATCTCGCTGGAGGCATCGCTGGGCATGCGCCAATCGCCGCGCGGCGAGAGATTGACTGAGCCAACCTTCGGTCCATCAGGCATACAGGAGCGCTTGAACTGCTGCGCGAAGAAGCGCCCCATAAAGAGCTTCAGCCAGCGTTCAATCACCTCCGGCGCATACACCTCTTTAAAAGCAACAGCTGCCAGGGCTCTGATCTTTGCCACCGGAAATCCGCAGCGCATAAAGTTGTAAAGAAAGAAGTCATGCAGTTCATAGGGACCGATCACATCTTCAGTGCGCTGCACACTTTCGCCCTCTGCATCAAGGGGCAGGAGCTCCGGCGAAATCGGCGTACTCAAGATGTCCGTCAGTGCCCCTGCTGCCTGATCCCCTACCCGATGGCGCGCCGCCCATTCGATCAGGTGGAGTGCCAATGTTTTGGGAACACCGCTGTTCACAGCGTACATGCTCATGTGATCGCCGTTGTAGGTGCACCAGCCCAGGGCCAGCTCTGAAAGGTCGCCGGTGCCAATCACCATTGCACCCAGCATGTTGGCACGATCCATTAAGATCTGCGTGCGCTCCCGCGCCTGAGTGTTTTCATAAGCAATATCATGCTTTGTGCCGCTGTGTCCGATATCTGCGAGATGTTGTTTACAGGCAGCTTCGATATTAATCTCCTCCAGCTGCGCACCAATGCCGGCAGCCAAAGCGCGCGTGTTGTCAAGGGTACGCTCTGTAGTGCCAAAGCCCGGCATGGTAATAGCGCGAATCCCGGCTTTGTCGAGCCCCAAACGCTCAAAGGCCTCCATTGCGACCAGCAGTGCTAGCGAGGAATCAATTCCACCGGAGAGGCCGAGCACCACTCTCCGGCAGCCAATATGACTCAGCCGGGTTGCCAGAGCGCTGCTTTGAATAGCTAAAATCTCGGCGCATCTTTCGTCCCTTTGTGCTTCATCCGCCGGCACAAAGGGATGGGGATCAATTTGCCGCAGAATCGAGCCGCTCCCAGCCACACCCTCGCGGCTGCCAGCAGTCCCGCACAAAACCTTACGTCCAGGGGCAACACAACTCACGCTACGCTGAAAAACATTATTTTGACGGCGCTCAAAATCCAGGAACTGATAGTCAACATCCCGCACAAGGAGGCGCTCCTCCCGCGCAAAGCGCTCACCCTCTCCCAGCACCTTCCCGTTCTCGCAGATCAGCGCGTCGCCGGCAAAGACCAGATCAGTACTCGACTCCCCGACCCCGGCGTTGCTGTAGATATACGCCACAACGCAGCGTGCGCTGTGCTGCCTGATCAATGACTGCCGATCAACAGCTTTGCCAGCCAACGCATTGCTCGCGCTGAGGTTGCAGATGATCTTCGCGCCCTGCAACGCCAAGCTTGTGCTGGGAGGAAACGCACCCCACAGATCCTCACAAATCTCAACGCCCACCCCGCACTCGGGCAGATCATCAAAATAGAACAGCAGATCACCCCCAACAGGAACCTCGCTGCCCAGCAGGGAGAGGGAGTCGCAGGCCAGCTCCCCGGCTGAGGCGAACCAGCGCTGCTCATAACACTCGCGCGTGTTGGGAAGGTGAGCCTTGGGAACTATCCCGAAAACCCGCCCTGCGCGACACACCACCGCGCAATTGAATAGCAGCCCGTCAATGCGCAGCGGCATACCAACAACGAGCAGCGTGCTCAGCGCAACGCTCCAGCGCAAAAACTCCGCCAGCCCCTGAACCGCTGCGTCGAGCAGAGCCGCATGCAGGAAAAGATCGGCGCAGGTGTAGCCAGTGATCGAAAGCTCGGGAAAAACGAGCACATCAGCCCCCGCTGCCGCCGCCTCCTCAGCGCAGCGCAGCATTGAGCTAACATTCGCGGACACCGCCCCCGGGCGAACAACAGGCACCGCCGCGCCGACTCTGCAATACCCTAACTCTCGATTCATGGTTGATCCTCTCACTTGGTTGCCTTGCCTGTAACTTGATTTTTTCTGTGGTTGCCCCGCAGTCCCGGCTAAGCTGCTCCGTGACCGGGTGACTCCGTGACCGGGTGACCGGGTGACTTGGTGGCATTGTTTGCTGACCCGGACTTTGATTTCTGCTGCCATGCACTTACCAATAGAGACGCGCACCTTTCGACCAGCACACAAACTCACTTGGTTACACCGATAAGCTGCTTTAGTTGGTGAACAGAATCTCCTGATAGGTCGGCAAGGGCCAGAACTCATCCGCGACAATGCACTCCAGCTTATCTGCCACCGCGCGCACCGCGTTCATGGCCGGGATCACGGTGTCAGCCATGTAGTGGCACTGCGCGACAATATCAAGTTTCGGCAGCTTCCGCGCTTTATCCAGCGCCGCAGTTGCCTGCTGAAGTTCAGCGTTCAGGTTGGTAACCTCCTGCAATCCGGCATTGCAGGCATCCACGCCGGCACCCTTAATGGCGATGATCGTCTCTGCCAGCAGCTTCTGGTGTTTGACCACAGCCGGGAAGATCATTGTTTTCGCCATGCTGAAGGTCATGTTCGCCTCAATCATAACATCCATGACGTACTTCTCGCGATAGATCTCGAAACGGCTCGCTGTCTCTTCCCGACTGAGAACACTGTATTTCTCAAAAACAGCATAGGTGCTTTCAACATCCATGGCATCAAAGGCGCCCGGTGTACTCGGATTGTTCGGCAAGCCGCGCTTTTCCGCCTCCTCCGCCCATGCGGCCGAGTAGTTGTCGCCGTTGAAAATGATTCTGCTGTTCTCGCGCACAATCCTCTGCAGCAGGTTTTGGACAGCTGCGTTGAACTCAGCCGGATCATTCGCAGGCGCCTGCTCCAGCTCGGTGGCAACATAATCAAGCGCCTCGGCAACAATGGTGTTAATCACAACCTGCGGTCCGGAGATCGACTGACTGGAACCAACCGCGCGGAACTCGAAGCGGTTGCCTGTGAAAGCAAACGGGCTGGTGCGGTTACGGTCGGTCGCGTCTTTGGGCAACGCCGGCAGGGTGTCAACCCCGACAGTCAGCAGCCCCTTGCGCTTGGACTCTTTGGCGCCGCCGGCGGCAAGCTGCATGAACACGTCATCCAATTGCTCGCCCAGGAAGACAGAGATAATGGCTGGCGGCGCCTCATTGGCACCCAGGCGGTGATCATTACCCGCGTGCGCCACCGCCCCGCGCAACATCACCGCGTGTTTATTGACCGCCATGACAATCGCCGCGCAGAACACTAGAAACTGCATGTTCTCATGCGGGGTATCACCTGGCGACAGCAAGCTGCCGACCGTGGGACCGCCAATCGACCAGTTGACATGTTTGCCGGAGCCGTTGACACCTGCAAAGGGCTTCTCGTGCACCAGGCAGACCAAGCCGTACTTGGGCGCAACGCTCTGCAGCACATGCATCAGAAGCTGCTGGTGGTCGTTGGCCAGATTGGAGCTCTCATAAACAGGGGCGATCTCATACTGAGCCGGGGCCACCTCGTTATGACGGGTCTTGACCGGTATTCCCAGTTTGTAGAGCAAACAATCAACCTCCATCATGTATGCAAGTATGCGCTCAGGGATAGTGCCGAAATACTGATCATCGAGCTGTTGTCCCTTGGCAGGCGGCGCGCCAAAAAGGGTGCGTCCAGCGCAAACCAGGTCAGGGCGGGCAAGATAGAGTGCGCGGTCAATCAGGAAATACTCCTGCTCCGGGCCGGCGCTGGAGGTGATTACGCCAGGGTCATCTTGTCCGAACAATTTCAGAACGCGCTTCACCTGCTTATTCAAAGCCTGCATGGAGCGCAGTAAAGGCACCTTTTTATCCAGCGCCTGGCCGTTCCATGAACAAAACGCAGTCGGAATACAGAGCGTAGTGCCGTTACGCCCTTCCATTAAATATGCGGGGCTGGTCACATCCCAGGCCGTATAACCACGTGCCTCAAATGTGGCGCGCAATCCGCCGTTCGGGAAGCTGGAGGCATCAGGCTCACCCTGAATCAACTGCGCCCCTGAGAACTCAGTCACCAGGCCTCCCTTGCCATCCGGGCTGTAAAAGCTGTCATGTCGCTCCGCGGTGCTGCCGGTGAGCGGATAAAAGATATGCGCGTAATGGGTGGCGCCGCGCTCCACCGCCCAGCTGCTCATGGCAGTTGCGACCACATCGGCAACACTGAAGTCTAAAGGTGCGCCCTCGTCCATGGTCTTGCGCATGGCGCTGTAAATGTCTTTAGGCAGCCTGGATTTCATCTCACGCTCGCCAAAGACATTCCTGCTAAAGTATTTATCCGCACGTTCACCCTCCAGCCCGGAACCAGCGCTGGCGTGGTGCTGCTTAGCATACTCTGGTAACTTCCACCGTGTAACACTCATCTTACGCTCCATTTTATCGACATCAAATCCTATTTAGTAAAGCGGAATAGTATATCATTTTTGTAAACGGTTTGCAATTCACGATGCGAAGTGTTCTCTTTGTTGCCAGGCAGCCTAAAGGCTGGACAACAAACCTTACGCAGCAACCGTTCGTTGTTCACGATTCAGCGTGCTCTTTATTGCCAGGCAGCCTAAAGGCTGGACAACAAACCTTGCGCAGCAACCGTTCGTTGTTCACGCTTCAGCGTGCTCTTTGTTGCCAGGCAGCCTAAAGGCTGGACAACAAACCTTGCGCAGCAACCGTTCGTT
>JAQUCE010000001.1:0-103625 GCA_028686345.1 Kiritimatiellia bacterium | reverse complement strand
ACAAACCTTACGCAGCAACCGTTCGTTGTTCACGATTCAGCGTGCTCTTTATTGCCAGGCAGCCTAAAGGCTGGACAACAAACCTTACGCAGCAACCGTTCGTTGTTCACGCTTCAGCGTGCTCTTTGTTGCCAGGCAGCCTAAAGGCTGGACAACAAACCTTGCGCAGCAACCGTTCGTTGTTCACGCTTCAGCGTGCTCTTTCACCATCTTAAGGTCATCCATCACAAATCCGCCGCCAATATCGGCCACCAGCGCGCCGGCATTCACAAACCCGTTGCGCTCATACCACTGGATCGATTGGCGGTTGTGCTTGTTGACTGTCAACCAAATGGATCTCAACCCGCGTTCACTGCAGCGTCTTTCCGCCAGGGCCAGCATCTTGCGCCCAATGCACTGACCGCGCAAGCCGTGCTTCACATAGATCTTGCTGATCATCAGCGTCGATGCCGCAACATCAGGCACCAGCGCCAGATACCCGGCGGATGCTCCTTGATTCACTGCCAGATAATACTCATAACCTTCAGCCATCTGCCCGGTGATGGCAGGTACGCTCTGGTATTTATCCAGCATGTAATCAACCTGCGCCTGACCAATAATCGGCAGGTAGTGCTGGCTCCATATCTCGCGCGCTAAAAGCGCGACCTCGGCCACATCCTGCTCAGTGACAACTCTGCGTATATCAAACATAATCCAGGTTCCTCTGTCAGCCATTGTTAAGGCAGCAGCACTTTTACTGATGCCTGTAAAATCTTTGTGCCGAAACTGTCAAGTATCGGCTGTGATGGATCTTTGATCGCTGTTTCATGCGACAATAAATAGGGCGAGACAAGATACTCCGGCAGGAAAAGATATTGAGCTGCCCCTGCGCTGCTCTTATACGCAGCCGCGACGATCATCCTGTGCCCATCCACAGTCAGCTCAGCCAAGGGAACAATGTTATCACTTTCACGCTTAATATAATAGTTACAGACCGGTTTCTGCCACCCTGCCGGGGTGTTCGGGTTGTGTGTAAATCGATACTCGCGTGCACCGAGAGCCTGCTCAAACTCCGGGCAAAATCCGATCACAGCCTGCGTCAGGGTCAGCGAATCCTCACCGTATTTATTTGAAACCGGCATAATCTCTGGATCAGCCTGCTGCATCGCCTTTGAGAGCTCGCCCAGCTGCTCCCCATGGCCGCCGCCGATCCACAGCAACTTTCCACCGCTTGCAGTGTATGCAGCCAAATGGCTCTTAACCTCTTTTGACACATGAAAGCTGCCCGCACAGATGACAAGCAGCGGCATTTTTGACGGTACAGGAAATCCCTCCTGCTCCGCCACCCTGAGATCAACGAAGCGGCAAGGTTTGCCGTGCTTGCGCATGGTGCGCACAATCGAGGCTGTGATTAATTTTGAGCTGAACCCGAGCTTAGCCTGATTCATTGAGATTGAGGGCTCAACCAGCGCACCGACGTAGGGCTCGATCTCTGTCTCTTCGTCAAGCAGTTTTGTGAAAAGCGAGTCGTGCCGCAGCGCTCTCTTTTTACCGAATTCCGCTGCAGCCAGTTGGTACTCCCTCTCCAGCGCATCGTTGAACTCAGGTATTTGATTCTTTTTGGCAAGCTCCCAGGCAGTCAGAATAACATTCAGCGACTCCTGAATCCCCTGCACCCCCAGCTCGGCCATGGCGTGAATGCTGTCGCGTCGCACAGCATCCGATGCCCCTGCCGCGTACGATGCCGCTATACGGCTGCCGCGCTGGGTCATATAGGCATTGCCCTCAATGGCCGACATCATCAGTTTAAGCAGAGCTGACTGCCCGTCGTTGGCAGTAACGCGGAGCTTAGCATCTTTTAGGATTTCCTGTATAACAGCGTCGCCCGCTTCCGTCTTGGCAACATCAGCAAAATCAACGCCAATACCCTCGCCCATATCCATGCCGTAGGCTTTAAACCCGTAGGTCATGATGTGAATCAATGGATCATGGTTACAAGCCAGCTCATCGGCAATTGTGTGCATCAGCGTGGACATCCAGAAGGCCGCCCGCTCCGGTTCCTGCGCATGGAAGGCCTTCACTAAAAGGATAAAGTTGATGGCGTGGCCTTTATGGCTGTGCAGTGCATATGGGCTATTCATGCCCTGCTGCTTCAAAACCTCCAGATCTTCCGCGCAAAGAGTCACATTCTTAAGCTCAGTCCAAGGGGTGAAGTCATCAGGAACATGTGACCACCTCACAAACTTCTGCGCATTCGCTTCGCCCAGAAAAGCTTTTATCTCAGGCGGCATTACCGTCAGAGCCAGGCGATTGACGTGGTCATGTCCGTCGCCCCAGCCAAATAATTTTAGCGGCATTGCAACAGCGATACTCAAAGCGAGCGTTATAGTAAATAATTTTTTTTTCATTTAATGGCCCTTAAATTCAGCTCCCCTGCTCATCTTTAATGTCAGCAGCCCTTGTAGGAGAGGCGACAGTCGGCGCAGCCTTGCTATCATCTGAACCGGCGCAGAGATGCAGGTCCATCTGCGGAAATGCGATCACAATGTTGTTTTCGCGGAAACGTTGATCAATGATCTGATGCGGCGAGATCCGAACGTCACACCGAATTGCAACAGATGGCTGGTTGCATGCTTGAGGTTGGGGTAAACGCCCCAGATAATCAATATTGCAGGGACAACGAGTATCCCCCAGACGAGAAATTCAATCAAGTGTGAAAAGGTGCGCACAAAAGAATGTGTCTCCGATTTAGTAAAAGCCCCCTTCCATTTCAGAGCAGAGTTCTGAAAAGCCCATTCCATCCCGCCATTGATAATATTGATGAACAGCCGAAAGATTAAAACAATGATAACAGAATCAACCAACGCAATAAAAACATGCGAGGTTGCGTTTTTGCCGCCCCACAGCTCTACAATCAGGATAACAAAAAAAGCAAACGCACCTGCATAAAACAGTGCGGCATAGATATTGCGGCGGGCTTTTCGCGCATTAAAGACGGCCTGTCTTAGGCAGAAGATAAACCCTGTCAGGGCTGTCAAAAAAGTGAAGAGCCGGAATATCGGGATAGAAACATTAAGAAACTCCATGGCTTTGGTGATAACCAGAACAGTGACCAACCCATTCACCAGCTGATTTTTCCAGATACTCTGCTGCTGTATATTGCAGATCCTGGCAAAGCTGATTCCGCCGGTTATGACATTGACTAACGCCCAAACAGCGGGAGCAGGCATGTAATTATAGCTTAACAAGGATGTGAGGGTTCCAAAAAACCACCCCGAAGCAAAGGGTCTTTTGGCGAGAAAAGACCAGCGTTTAGATTCGATTAAAATTTTCCGCTTCTGATAAAAGACCATCATGAAAAACAGGCAGATAGAGATATCAATCATAATGATCCACCCCTGCTGGCGCATTAACTGATTCTCCTGCTTATAGATGGAACTCCACTCTGTAACTATCCCTTGCCACATTGACCGGTCGCTAAACTGTAAGTAATATTCCTCAGAGAGGATCGGAGGGGATGTGGTCAGAAAAACGTCGCGCCGCTCGGTGATGACCATATTACCGGCGGCTGTGCTTAAAGCCAGAATCCTGCGTTTGACGGATGCGGCGTTCTGCTGGGCGGTCAGCATGGCGTTCAGCCTGGGACGGATGAGGTTTAGAGCTGCTTCAATCGTCTCACCGGCCTGATCAAAGGCCGCGGTTAGCGGGGCCGGAGTATCCTCTGTTACAAACAACTTTCTCCATTGCGACCAGTTGTTCTTCTGCTCCAGCCACTCCCCTCTCCATCTCTCCAGCTCCCGGATGGCTGCGGCATTGTCTTTGTTGACATCTTCACACAAAAGACTCTGTTGCCTGATAACCTCAAGCAGCCCTTCCACCTGGACGCTTGAGTATCTCTCTGCGGCTCTGATGGTTTCCAGACGCCGGGTGGGCTCACTGAGGTTTGAATCAATCTCGGCATACTGTTTTTCCATTGCTGTAATATCAGGGAGTCCCTTGATCTGGTTTTCCAGTGCCGCCTGTTGTTCGGTCAGTTGGGTTGCCAGAGGAATAATTTCCTCCAGAGAGGGGGCCTTGATCTGAGGCTTTGCCGCAAGGACAGTTTCGGGCACAGGGTCTGGAAGCACATCAACAGCCGCAGAGCTACACGGCTTCAGTGAGATAGACACCAATAACAGGAGGATTAATATTTTGGATACATAAGTTCGCATAATAACTCTCGGATCTAAAGCAGCTTCCAACCGCCTGGCTGCGTGCCACGCACAGTCAGGTAACCGGATTGCGACGACGCGACATGCGAAGCTGGCCGCTCGCATTGAGAGACACAGCGCATGGCACACTTATACAAAAAATCTCATGCTTTATCAACAGCTTTTATTTCCGGTTTTGGATGATTTTGACGCTACGCCTCTGTATGTTATTGCGTATCATGTAGTTAGCTGTAAAAAAAGGCTGTTTCTGGCCCTTAGAAGGCGATTTGGAGTGTGTTTTTGAGGTTTTAAGGCTGTAGGCGTTTGCTCCCCGACAACATGTTTTCAACGACTGTCTTGTCTGCCTCGCCCTTGGTTTAAGGGCCTCAGCGGCCTACGTGCCGCTGCTAAAAAACACTCATGCCCCCGGTGCCGGAAGAGTTGCGCATCTGTGGACGGGCCGCCGGCTTGGAGCGCTCCTTTTGCTGCGCGGCTTTCATCTGCTCCATCTGCTTCTGAGCTGACTCATACACAGGACGCAGACGCTCATAACCCTTGGCAGCATAATCGTCATAGCGAGTTTGCGACCCGGCCCGGGATAGACGGCTGTAGCCCTCCACAATGACCCGGCTGTCCTCAAAGGTTTTCATGTTCCACTCCTTCCAGACCAAGTCATAAAACATCTGTTCAGCTGCCAATGCCCTGGCAGAGAGAGGATCGTCCTTGGACAGCGCAATCAGTTTTTGCTCAATGGCCTTGGCTGTTGTGGCACCGCAGGCGACCATCAGCCGCGGGTCATCCAGCAGCGCACGAAGTGCACGGCAGGTCGCGGTTTTATCTGTCATGGCCAGGGCGTTTTCGTACGCTCCTTTATACTCTGCTTTGCGTGCCTCTTTCACCGCAACATCCAGCCAGGGATGGCTCAATGCACCGTGCGCTTCCAGCCACTGCATCAAACGCGCCGCCTTGGAGGGCGCCTGATGTCCAATGCCCTCAAACTCCTCAAAGCTGACATTCGCTCCGCAGCGACGATAAAACCCCGCGGCTTGCGCGCCTGGCAATAGATTCGGATCACTTTCGCCCACGCCGATATAAACCAACAGCCCATCCATGGCCTGCGCAGCCGGCACCGCCCCCCGCTGGCGGCCTGCCAGCAGAATGATCAGGCCCGCCAACCTTTTCAGCTCGCGCTCCCCGACAAACGAAGTGGTCCAGCCACCCTTGCTGATGCCCCCTAAAAACACTCGCTCCGGATCCAGCGAGAGGTTCGCTTGCACCCACGCGACAGCCTCGGCAAAGTTCTTGCGCTCTTTTTCTATATAGAGCGTCTGCTGCTCGGGTGTCATCTGGGTCGGCTGTGTCTCGCAGTACGACATGCCGATAATTATAAAGTCCGCTCCCTCACAGTGTCGCACCATGCAGTCAGTGGTGGGAGATCCGTCCATACCGTGATAAAAGAGAATCAACGGCCATTTATAATCAGGGGTGTAATTCGCGGGAATATAAACCTTAAGGTGCGCGCCCGAACCTGGCAGGCGCGTATCATACTCCTTGCCGGCATCATAGCTCTGCGCCAGAGCGCTGAGCGTCAAGGCCATCATCATAGCTAGCAGTTTAGTTGTTTTCATACGGACAATCACATTTGTGTCCACTGCAATCATGAAGGTTTAATCTCCAAAGGCTTTTAGGTGTTGTAACCTGCCCCTCCCTTGTTTTTGTCGCAGTGATCTTAACCTTACTCTTACTTTTCCAAACTCCCTTACACTATAGCGCAAGCTGATTGATGTGTAAATCAGGGATTCACAGTTCCGGAGCCATAAATGTTAGCGCTTGGGCATCGGGTGAAAAGCGCGTGCCAATCGGCTGCAATGCTCGTCGCAGGTGATGGAAGCAGGCCGGGGCATATTAACGCATGTTTGCAAAATTTTTACATTACATATATAATGTTGTTTTTTAAAAGACAAAAAAAGGAAATAATGTATAAAAACAGCACTGTTAAAAACTTGTTGGCCGCATTGGCTGTGTTATCACTTCACCCGGCTATTGCAGATATTACCCCGGACGCAATTGAATTCCGCCGAACCGCGGTTCAACGCATGATCTTTGACCGCTCGCAAAACATTCCCCTGGCCGCACTCAATCCATCCAAAGTGATTGGGCTTGAGCTGATGCACCCATCCGTTGGAGCGCAGAGCGGCAAAGCAACAGCCTCTATCAAGGACGGTAAATTGGTTGTTTCAGCCAAAGAGGAGTCAACCGTCTCGCACTGGGTCGGTGGATTCAACCCCTTTGCCACCTATGATCTGGCAGTCGATCAATTCAGCGGCTCCGGCAGCACTGGCATGATCTTCTGCGATCGCAATCAGAGCAACAAGGTGGTCGCATCACTGGTTGTTGCAAACTCGGCGTGTTCTGCCGTGCGATGGAGCGTTATCAAGGATGGATCAAGTGTTGAAACACAGGAATTTAAATTACCGTCCGGCTTTACCCCGGATCTGCCAATTCGCCTGCGGGTGCAGATGTTGGCGATGGGCGCAACCCTGTTTGTAGAAAAATCAGGTGAATCGCAGCTGATTGGGCAAACCGATCTATCAAAACATTTTGACCTGAGGCGCAAAGATTTGATGCGCAGCTTCGACTTCGCTGTTCACAATGAACTCAACGCCGATGCGAGGGTTGTGATCAGTGAAGCAACCGCCGCACTGACCCCGGGCTGCGGTCAGGCGGATATTCGGGCAATGACTCACCCCAACGGCGAACCACTATTGGATGAAGGTCGTCTTTGGATTACAATGAGTGTTCGCGGCCGAACCCTGCCGCAACAGCTCCAGGGTGTCTTCTCCCTCAACCCATCGGTGTTTGATGTCCGGTTTGAGGGAATTATCGTTTTTGATATGGGCGATGGCCTGTTGCGCAATGAACTGGCCTCGCATATATTCTATGATGACGCGGCAAAAGAGTGGCGTGGCTGGACCACTGGATTCAGCGCCTTTGGCAGCGACTCCCGTAAAGAGGAGAAGGCCATCCTGGCTGTCGCGAGTAAACGCGATCCGCGTCGCGGCTTCTCAATTATGCGCGCATATCCAATGGGACTGAAAGGCGAGCATGAGGATCCGCATGGCGTTTTCGACAAAGAGGCCGGTAAATGGCGCTTATTGCTCTCAGAACACTTCGGCAAATACAAGGCGGGTATGTGGGAGTCTGATCACTGGGACAGAGGTTACCAACGGCTCAGCGGGCCGGTCACGATGGATAGCACCGGCACTATGATTCAAAAAATAGGGTCAAAACGTTATGCGATCTTCGGCAGTGCTGACCGTAAGATCTATATCCACAGCTACCCGGATTTAAAACCCGCCGGTGAATTGAAGATGCACCTACCCCCCTGGACTAAAAAGAGCGGCACACGCGTCTGGCCCAATGTGATACCCCTGCCAGAGGGTTATCCCTCACGCTACATTGCCTTGATGATGGATCGACTCAACTTCCCCGGCATGCAGGGAAGCAACTGGAGCTACGGCGCTATGTATCTGTATCACGGCGACGCCCCTGCAGATGACCGCACCCCCTACGAATATGAGATCACAGGCGAGTGATGGCAATATGTCATCAGCGACCAATCCTAATCCCAATCAAGCAGCGGTGAACCATGCTGTGCGGCGAGGTTGGTGGACGAGTGGTCTAAAATCGTCCGCCAGCATCGTCGCCGCTATCCTCAACCGGGCAAAGTTCGCGGCAAAGCTTGTGACAAAGCTTGCAATAAAGTGCGCGACTTGCAAACTTCACTAAAGTTGAAATATGCAGCGTGCACCTTTCACGAGCCTGGAGCAAAACGCCGCTCATAGAGCGGCGGCTACATTTGCATTCCACATTCACTTGACTGTCGAAACCGACCTCCACGCCCTACAACCCATGGAGGCGCTGCGGTCAACCCTGCCAGGCGCCTGGGCAGGTCTGCTGCTTCGGCGTATAATGGGTGTGCAGCAGATGGTGGGATTTGTCACCCAGCGGCACGCCGAGAAACTCCTCGTACAGCTTCTGTATGTCAGGATTTTCATGCGATTTGCGCAGCGGTTTGCTCTCGTCTTCAGCATAGATTCCGGCAATGCGTTTCAGACGCACGCTGTCATCAGTGTAGCGCGGCTGACCGCCGCCGCCGATACATCCGCCCGGGCAGGCCATGACCTCAATGAAGTGGTAGGGCGAGCCATGGGTCTTGATGTGCTCCAACAATCGTCTGGTGTTCCCCAGGCCGTGTGAGACCGCCACCTTGAGCTCAACCCCCTCCAGGAACCTCCAATCATAAACCGTGTCGCTGATTTTCACCGAGGCCTCTTTGATGCCCTCCAGACCGGTGATGGCAGCCACATGCAGGTTCTCTGCCGGCAGCTCGCGCCCTGTGACAATCTCGTAGGCCGTGCGCAGCGCCGCCTCCATCACGCCGCCGGTGTTGGCAAAGATATCAGCCGCGCCGGAGGAGAGTCCGAGCGGCGCGTCCATGACCTCATCCGGCAGCGAACGGAACTCCAGCCCCGCCTCTTTGATCATGCGCCCCAGCTCGCGCGTTGTGAGCACATAGTCAACATCCGCAACACCGTCGGCGTTCATCTCCGGGCGCTGAGCCTCGAACTTTTTCGCAGTGCAGGGCATGACCGAGACCACGACCATGTTTTTGGGATCAACCCCGATCTTGCGCGCGTAAAAGCTCTTGGCAACCGCGCCGAACATCTGCTGCGGCGATTTGCAGGTCGAGATGTTGGGCAGATACTGCGGGAAGTAAAACTCCGCAAAGTTAATCCACCCTGGCGAGCAGCTGGTGAACATGGGCAGCGCCACCTCTTTTTTATCGACCAGCGCGCTCTTCAGACGTGTCAGCAACTCAGTGCCCTCCTCCATGATCGTGAGATCAGCCGAGAAGTTGGTGTCAAAAACGCTGTTGAAACCAAGGCGGCGCAGGGCAGCGACCATCTTACCTGTGACGCGTGTGCCCGGCTCGTAGCCGAACTCCTCGCCCAAGGCCGCACGGATCGCGGGGGCGGTCTGAACAACCACATGCAGCTTTGGATTCTCGATCGCCGCCCAGATTGCGGGGATGCTGCTTTTCTCGATAATGGCGCCAACCGGACAGACTGCGGCGCACTGGCCGCACTGCACACAGGCAACCTCGCTAAGGTCACGTGTGAAGGCAGGTCCAATCTCGGTGTCAAAGCCGCGGCCCTGTGGATGTAAGGCGCCCACGCCCTGAATCTCGTTGCAGATGGTGACACAGCGACGACACTTGATACACTTGGCGCTGTCGCGTATCAGCGCGGGTGTGGAGTCATCAATATGCGACTTCAACTTGGAGCCCTCATAAGGCAGAGTTTTAACCCCCATCTCTTCGGCCAGGGCGCGCAACTCACAGTCAGTGCCGCGATCGCAGGTCTGACAGTTGCCGTCATGCTCAGAGAGCAGCAGTTCAACCACAAGGCGCCGCGCCATGCGCGCCTTCTTGCTGTTGGTGTGCACCACCATGCCCTCGCTCACCGGAGTGGAGCATGATGCCGCCAATGTTTTGGCCCCTGCCACCTCCACCAGACAGACCCGGCACGCGCCAATTGGCTCGCGATTCTCCATATGGCAGAGCGTTGGAATCTGCACATTAATCTTACGCGCGGCCTCAAGGATGGTTGTCCCTTTCGGCACATGCACTTGTTGCGAATTGACTGTTAAGTTAATCATCTCATGGTTTCCATTGTTTATAGGCGTTTAGTGTAGTAGTCGCCCGATGAGCGACACATGCCGCTCGTAGAGCGATTTTGAACGACAAAGCCGACCTCAGTCGCTCCGGTTTCCAACCGGAGATGTCCGATTGGAAATTGGAGCTGCGTTTTTGCGTAACCTGGTCATTCGCATGCCACCCGCCATCGCCCGCATAGCGAACGACTTCCTTGCTTCGCACCTTGTTAAGCCCGAGTAAGTTCGAGTCAAAGATCTATGAGCGACATCGGTTGACGATGCTGTACGACGATGTTGGTGGACGATTGTTAACAAAAGAGAACTTTTAATCGTCGACCAGCATCGCCGCCGCTATAGTAAACCGGAGGCGGCATTTAAAATAACTCAAACGTCACTAAAAACTTCATCCGCAAGCAAGATGCTTGCGCCACTTCAACCTCTTCAACCGCTTTAATGGCTGGGTTGTTTGCCGTAATCGCAGCGCAGGCAGCGTTTGGCCTGCCGCAGGGCAACAGCCTCGCTCCAGGGCTGTTCCACCTCGTTGAAATTGTGTTTGCGTTTGTGCACCGGGATCGTCGGCAGCTTTTCACGCGCATAATTCAACGGTTCGGCATCTGGGTCAAAGATCGCACCCTGATCGTGGTAGCCCCTCCAGAAACCGTGCTGCTCGCCGCTGAGCTGCGCATCCATGATCACCGCCGCCCGCTCGCCGGCGCCAATGGCCTCGGCCACTGATGAGGGGCCGGAGACAGCGTCGCCACCGGCAAAGAGCCAGGGGATTGAGGTTGCGCCGCTCCGCGGATCAGCCTTCACCCACCCACGGTGGTTAAACTCCAACTCCAGGCCGCCGCAGACAACCTCCTTGTCAATGGCCTGCCCCACCGCTACAATCACCTGATCCGCAACGATCACCTCAGGCAGCACCTCCTCGTCATCGCGTGGCCGGCGACGCCCTGAACGGTCGAATTCACCCAGTTTCATGGGGCGGCAGCTCACACCTGTGACAGCCCCGTTCTCAACCACAAACTCCTCCGGGTTGAGCAGGGTGCGCAGCTGAACTCCCTCGCTCAGCGCGTCCTCAATCTCCTCCGCGTACGCGGGCATCTGCTCGCGCGTGCGGCGGTAGATCACGGTCACCTCCTCGGAGCCCAGGCGCAGGGCAGTGCGCGCGGCGTCAATTGCGGCGTTGCCGCCGCCGATCACAGCCACGCGCTTGCCAACCGGCACCGAGCCGCGGATATTGTACTGACGCAGGAAGCTCATCGCCTCGGTCACGCCCTTGGCATCCTTGCCGGGCACATCCAGCTCAACGCCCAGCGGCGCGCCAATCGCCAGATAAACCAGCTCGTAGCCCTCCTCCTTGAGCGAACTCAAGGTAAAGTCGCGGCCAAGCATCTTCTCGGTCTCGATCGTCACACCGATCTGCTCAATCATACGGATCTCGCGCGCCAGCTCCTCGCGCGGCAGGCGGTAGGCGGGAATCGCCTGCACCAGCATGCCGCCCGGACGCGGCTCAGCCTCCAGCACCACGGGTTTGTAACCGAGCCGGGCAAGGAAATACGCGCACGAGAGACCAGCCGGGCCAGCGCCGACAATCGCAATTTTGCGTGCAGCGTTGCGCGCGTCTTCCAGCACCTCCGGCACCTGAATCGTCACCTCCTGATCCACCATAAAACGCTTGATCGAGCGGATGGAGACCGGCGAATCAAGCTGTGCACGCCGGCACTTATCCTCACAGGTATGGAAACAAACCCGCGCGCAGACCGAGGCAAAGGGGTTGCGCTCGCGATGCAATTTGAGAGCCTCTGCGTAGCGCTTGTCGCCCACCATGCTGACAAAACCTGGCACATCCACCCCGCAGGGGCAGGCGGTCAGACAAGGCGCGCGCACCAAATCTGCGCAGACCCCTGCCTCACAATGCTTATCAATAATGTGCTGCTCATACTCCTGCCTGAAATGCCGGATCGTGGACAGCACCGGATTAGGCGCGGTCTGTCCCAGACCGCAGAGCGAAGCTGTCTTGATAAACTCGCCGAGTTGCTCCAGCCGGTCGATATCCTCCAGCTCGCCTTGCCCGGTACAGATGCGCTGCAGGATTTCAAGCATGCGGCGCGTTCCCGTGCGACAGGGCACGCACTTGCCGCAGGACTCCTCCTGGATAAACTCGATAAAGAAGCGGGCCACATCCACCATGCAGGTGTCTTCATCCATGACAATCAGACCGCCAGAGCCCATAATCGCGCCCAGCTCGGCTAGCGATTCATAGTCCAGCGCCACGTTCAGGTTTTGACAGGGTACACAACCGCCTGATGGTCCGCCAATCTGCGCGGCCTTGAACCGTTTGTTGTTGGGGATGCCACCGCCAATATCATAGACCAGCTCTCCGAGCGAGGTCCCGATCGGAACCTCAACCAAACCGGTATTGCACACAGCGCCAGCCAGCGCGAAAACCTTTGTGCCATTGCTCTTGGCTGTGCCGATCGATGCATACCACTCGCCCCCGTTCCGAATGATGGCGGGCACGTTGGCATAGGTTTCAACGTTGTTCAAAACAGTTGGCATACCCCACAGCCCTTTGCTGGCCGGGAAGGGCGGGCGCGGACGCGGCTCGCCGCGTTTACCTTCGATCGAGGCAATCAGCGCCGTCTCCTCGCCGCAGACAAACGCGCCTGAGCCCATGCGGATCTCCAGATCAAACGAAAAATCCGTGCCCAAAATGTTCTCACCCAGCAAACCGCAGCTGCGCGCCTGCTCCAAGGCAATATTCAGCCGCTGCACTGCCAACGGGTATTCGGCGCGCACATAGACATAGCCCTGCCTGGCCCCAACCGCAAAGGCAGCGATTGCCATACCCTCTATAATAGCGTGCGGATCACCCTCCAGCACACTGCGGTCCATATAGGCACCGGGGTCGCCCTCATCGGCATTGCACAGCACATAACGCGTCTCAACCGCCTCGGCCTTGGCGAAGTTCCACTTCAGCCAGGTTGGAAAGCCCGCGCCGCCGCGCCCGCGTAAACCGGAAATTTTCATCTGCTCCAGAACACCATCCGGCCCCAGCGTGGTCAAAGCCTCCGCCAGCGCGGCGTATCCGTGGCTGGCAATCGTGTCGGCGATCTGGGTTGGATCAATCCAGCCGCAGTTGCGCAGCACGATCTGGGTCTGACGTTTGAAAAACTCCATGTCCTGGCGGCAAGGCGCCGGCACCTTGCCATCCGCATCAGCAATCATCAAACGCGCCACACGTTGACCCCCAACAATATGTGAGCTGACAATCTCAGCCGCATCCTCAGGTTTAAGGCTCTGGTAAAAGGTGCGGTCTTTTCCCACCAGTGCCACCGGTCCTGCCACACAGGGCCCCATGCAGCCTGTCTCAACCAACTGCACCTTGTCGGAGAGACCCGCCGCCTTCAGCTCGTCTCGCAAGGCATCGCGCACTGCTTTGGCGCCGGATGCCAGACAACTGCCGCCAAAGCAGACCAGGATCTGCTGCGTGTCACCATCAGCGGCTCGTTGACTCTCGGCCTGCAGTTTTTCACGCAGCGCGGTTAAATCCGCCGCTGAAGTAATTTTAGGAATTGCGCACAAACTCATTTGCTCTCTCCTTCCGCGACCGGAACTTCATCCGCAGTGAATTGCGCCAGCAGCTCTTGGATACGCGCTGGTTTGACGCGTTGATAGGTGTCATCATTGACCATCACGACCGGTGCCATGCCGCAGGCGCCAAAACAGCGCCCCACCTCCAGCGAGAACAGACGATCCGCAGTTGTCTCCCCCACATCGATTTCCAACCGTTTCTTAATAGCCTCCAGCACCTCTTTGCCGCCGCGCACATAGCAGGCGGTTCCAAGGCAGACCCGCACAAGATATTTTCCCCGGGGATAGCGGGTGAAGAATGAGTAGAACGAGACCACGCTGGCAACCTCGCTCACGGTTTTGTTAAACCCCTCGGCAATACGGTTGATAGCAGCATCAGGCAGATACCCGAAAATGGTCTGCGCCACTTGCAGGACAGGGATCAACCCCCCTTTTTTTGAGTGATACTCCTCAATCAGATCTTCCAGACGGGCCATCAACTCCGCCTCGGATGGCTGCTCCCCGCATGCGCACGCACATGCACAGGGAGCCTCAGCAGTAGATTCATGCGACATATAAAACTCCCAGCTGCGAGTTAAAAGGAACCCTGAATATATTTTTCGAGATTTTCAATTAAGAAAGCCTTTTCAGAGGCGACAAACTTGACCAGATCGCCACTTGAAATAACCCCCAGAATCTTCTCTTTAGAGTCAATGACCGGCAGGTGGCGAAAACGTTTCTCTGTCACCAATGCCATGCACTCATCCACCGTGGTCTCCGGGGTAACATAGATCACCTTAGTTGTCATCACCTGCCCCACCTGCACGCTCTCTGGCTGGAGTCCGGCCAGCACCACCTTGCGCAGGCAATCCCGCTCCGTGAAAATACCGGCTAGGCGGCCCTGATCATCGAGTATCAGCAACGATCCCATCCCCTTTTCATCCATAGTTTTAACAGCGTCATAAACCGTGACATCCTGCGCAATCGTTAAAACCTCGCCACCTTTTTTTTTGAGCAACTGGCCAACCGGGGTATGCATTTTCATGGGTATTTCTCCGTTTTAAGTTAGTAAGGCAGTACGAATTTCAGGGTAAGAGTGGCCCCTTAGTGTCCCTACATTTAGCAATGTGTAGACTGCCAGTGTTGAAAGTAGCTTAAAGATGCCTGCCATTTTAGTCAAGCAGATAAATATAAAATTTTTGCGACCACTAAGTGGTCGCAAAAACCACTTAGCGGCCGCAAAAATGGTCGTAAATTGCCCCCTCGCAGCCAAAGGTCCAGGCAATCAAAGCGCATCTTATCCACATGCCGTTACGCATCTGCCGCCAGTACATGGCGCGCGGGTCATCGTCCACGACGGTCGAGATCTCGTCGCGTCGCGGCAGCGGGTGCAGGATCACCGCCTCAGGGGGGAGCAGCTTAAACTCCGGCTCCTCAAACTTGAAAGCAGTGGTGTCAATCTTGGCGCTCTCACCATCAATGTTGTCCCACTCATCCTGAATGCGGGTCATGTAAATCGCGTCCGCCAGCGGAATCACTGACTTGAAATCTTCTGTCAACTCAAAGACAACATTGCTCTGCGCCAGATGATCCACCACATCCTGCGCCACCTGCAGTTGCGCGGGTGCCACAAAGATCTGCCGTATGTTGGTGTAGTTGGTCAGCAGATAAGAGAGTGAGCGCACCGTGCGTCCGCGCAGCAGATCCCCGCAAAAGATCACCGTGCGGTTCTGCAATCCCCCTGAGTTTTCAAAGCTGCGGATCAGCGTGTAGATGTCGAGCAGCGCCTGGGTGGGATGTTGATCCTTACCGGAACCGGCGTTGATGATCGGGATTGGGCGCTCGGAGTTGGAGAGCACGCATGACATGTGCTCCGCCAAACCCCGCTCCGGCGAACGCATGATGATCATATCAAAGTAGGAGCTGAAGGTGCGGATTGAATCCTCATGCGACTCCCCTTTAAACTCCGATGAAATCGAGGTGTCGCGCACCTCGCCGGTCTGAATGCCTAAGATCTGGCAGGCCGAGAGAAACGAAAGAAAGGTGCGCGAGCTGGGCTGCGAAAAATAGAGCATCGCCCGCTTGTCCGAGATCAGCGAGCGCAGAAACAGGGTGCCTTCGCGCGTTTTGGCGATCTTGCGGATCGCGTTGGTAAGCGCGGTGAGGCGCTCCACCTCAGCCCACCCGAACTGCTGCGCAAAAAGCGTATGAAAAGGCTCGCCGCCCTCTTGGATAAGATAGGGAATCTTCTCCCGAATCGAAAGCTTTTGAAAATCCACCCACGCAATATCATGCATTCTATTTGACATAACAACTCCTTTATTTTGACCTGGTGACTTGGTGACCTGGTGACTTGGTGGCATTGCCTGCTAACCCAAACTCCGATTCAACGGGACACCCGAGTTACCCATCGTTTTTTCCGCAAGCTGCTCGACACCAGCCGCCAGCCCCGGCGCGCCGGGGCTAAAGCGCGGAGCCATCGGCTAAGGCCGAGACATAGAGCGCTTTAATGGTGTGCATGCGGTTCTCAGCCTCATCAAAAACCTTGGAGTACGGCGCCTCAAAAACATCATCGGTCACCTCCAGCGCGCCGGATTCAGCGGTCATGGTTGTCTCCCGGTCATGAAAAGCGGGCAGACAGTGCAGGAAGATGAACTGATCCTCCGGCGTCCCGGTGGCCTCAACCAGCGCTCGGTTAACCTGATAGGGGCGCAGCAGCCGGATACGATTCTCACGCTCGCTCTCCTCGCCCATGGAGACCCACACATCAGTATAAATCACATTCGCGCCTTTGACACCCTGCAGCGGATCAGTGCAGACCTCGATTGTCGCGCCCTTGCGCGCGCCCGTTGCACGCGCCCCCTTAACCAGCTCTGCGTCCGGCAGAAGCTCAGCTGGCGTGCAGTTGGCAAAGTTGATGCCAGCCTTCATGCAGCCGATCATCAGTGAGTTGGCCACATTGTTGCGTCCATCGCCCACATAGGCGACCTTCAGCCCTTTAAGCCTGCCGAAGTTCTCCTTGATGGTCATCAGGTCAGCCAGAATTTGCGTGGGATGAAAAGCGTCGGTCAGGCCATTCCAGACTGGCACGCCCGCGTGTTGCGCTAAATCCGCCACCCGCTGCTGGGAGAAACCCCGGAAAAGGATGCCGTCAAAGGTGCGGCCCAGAACCCGCGCGGTGTCCTTGACCGACTCCTTGGCACCCAGGTGGATATCGTTCTGCGAGAGATACTCGGCCGTGCCGCCCTCGTCGCGCACCGCGATTGAGGCCGCGGTGCGGGTGCGGGTTGAACCCTTCTCAAAGATCAGCGCGATATGCCGGCGCTGCAAGAGATCGCCGCGAATGCCAGCGCGCCGCCGCGCTTTCAATGCCACAGCCAAATCAACCAGCTCCAACATCTCTGTATCCGTAAAATCCATCAGACACAGGAGTGAACGCCCATAAAGTTCAGGGTTCCATTTAATCATCTATTATCTCCACTTATTTTCATATCCGCCCGCTTCGCTTGACCGTTAAAAAGCGTAGTCTAATCTACGTTTGGAAGCAAGACGGAAATTTGGATAAGAAAAAGAGGCGGTTTGTGCCAGAATCACAATAGATTTACTGGGAAACTGTTCAACAAAGTAACTTCTCAATTACCCGACGGAAAGCAAAGAGCACGCTGAGCAAAATAGTAGTTCAAAATTTGTATTGTAAATAGTATTATCATCCTGAGGTAATTTATTGCTCTCGCATCCCATGAAAGAATAACCTGATTACACGCCGCCGCATGGGCCTGATGGGCCGGATGGGCCGGATGGGCCGGATGGGCCGGATGGGCCGGATGGGCCGGATGGGCCGGATGGGCCGAATGTGGGGGCAGCACATTAGGCCCATGTGGCCCATCAGGCCCATAGCGCCGCCACAGAGCCGGAGCCCGTGCACCACCAGCCAACAACGGTGCTGTGGGGGCAGCACATCAGGCCCATCAGGCCCATCAGGCCCATCAGGCCCATAGCGCCGCCACACGGGTAAAGCCCGCGCAGCGCCAGCCAACAACAACGAAATGGAGTACGCACATGAGCCACAATTTTCTTCCAAAAAAGGGCGGCTATAAGGCGCTCCTCTCTTATCAGAAGACAGTGATTGTCTATGATTGCACTTATGTTTTCTGCCATCGGTTCCTGAGTAAGTTCGATCGTACGGTTGATCAGATGGTACAGGCAGCACGTTCAGGTAAACAGAACATTATTGAGGGAGCTAAAGCCGCTGTTACCTCCAGTGAGACAGAGTTAAAGCTGACCAATGTGGCTCGTGCGAGTTTAGAGGAATTGCTGGAGGATTACTGTGACTTTCTAAGAGTGCGCAAGTTTGATCTATGGGACAAGCAGAGTTCAGAGGCAAGCTATGTGCGGAAATTGAGCTGTGGAAAAACTGCATTGCCGAAAGTTCCTGGCAAAGATGCCGGGTGGAATGGTCGCGAACTGAGCCAGGATGTCGATTTGTTCGAGAAAATCCGTCGTGTCTTTGTGTATCTCATTGAAACTCGTCCGCCAGATGTTTGCGCCAACATCATGATTTGTCTGACCCACCAGGCAAATTATCTGCTTGATCGTCAAATTGAGCAACTAGAGGAGGACTTTGTTAAACATGGCGGCTTGCGTGAGATGATGTACAACGCCAGGTCTGATTATCGGCGCAAGGGGCGGTAGTGGGGCCGGATGGGCCGGATGGGCCGAATGGGCCGAATGGGCCGAATGGGCCACATGGGCCACATGGGCCACATGGGCCACATGGGCCACATGGGCCACATGGGCCACATGTGGCGGCCGCACATCAGGCCCATCAGGCCCATCAGGCCCATAGCGCCGCCACACGGGCAAAGCCCATGCAGCACCAGCCAACAACGCCACATGCGCCGGCAGCCCATCAGGCCCATCAGGCCCATCAGGCCCATCAGGCCCATCAGGCCCATCAGGCCCATCCGGCCCATAGCTTACCGCGATTCCATCTTGCCCACATTGATCTTAACCGCATGTCCATTGAGATCAATCGGCTCGTTTTCAACTACGGCAAACTCCAGTCTATTGCAGAGCGTCTCAGCTTGGATATACTCCTGATGCGCTTGCACAGCGGCAACCACATCCGCATCGCCATGAATTGTCAGCGCGATCCGCTGCGTCACCTCAAACCCGGCGTCTTTACGCAGAGCCTGCACCCGACTGATAAACTCGCGCGCCAACCCCTCTTCCACCAGCGCGGGTGTCAGGGCAGTCTCAATCCCCACCAACACATCCCCGTAGGAGGCGACCACCATGCCGGCCTTGGGCGAGCGCTGCACCACCACCTCGTGCGGCGCCAGCTCAACGCTTTGATCACCTGCCATGAAGGTTATCGAATTACCGGCAGCCAGCATGGCGGCATCCTGCGAGGCGAGCGCGGCAATCGCGGCGGCCACCTGCTTCATCCCTTTGCCAAAACGCGGCCCCAAGGCGCGGAAATCGGCCTTAACCGAAACCTCGGCCATAGCGGTCTCATCGCTGCCATAAACCACCTGCTTGATGTTGAGTTCATCTGTGATCAGATCCTCGTAGCCATCCAGCAGCGCTTTGATCTCCGGATTGGCGGAGACCACATGCATGGCCGCAAGCGGCTGACGCACCTTGAGGTCGTTCTCCAGCCGCAGCTGACGCCCCAAGCGCACAACGCTCTGCACCAGCTCCATACTGCGCTCCAGCTTTTCATCGCGCGCCGCGCTGTTGGGCAGCGGAAAATCACAGAGATGCACTGATTCCGGCACCCCGTCGCCCTTGAGATTGCGGTAGATGCTCTCGCTGATAAAGGGGGTGAAAGGCGCGGCCACCTTGCTCAGCTGCACCAGCACATAGCGCAGGGTGCGGTAGGCGTGCATTTTGTCGTCGTCATTCTGCGATTTCCAGAAGCGGCGGCGACTGCGGCGGATATACCAGTTGGTCAGATCCTCGACAAAATTGACAAAGGGGCGCACTGAACGCTGCAAATCATAGAGATCCATGGCATCGGTGACCTCGGCAATCAGAGTCTCCAGCGAGCTGACAATCCAGCGGTCCAGCACATTATCTCCCGAGGGGCGCGAGAGAGTGCTCTCTTCAAAGCCGTCCACATTGGCATAGGTCACAAAGAAGCTGTAGGCATTCCACCACGGAATCAGGAGCTCGCGCAGAATCTGCTTGACCCCGCTCTCCGAGAAACGCAGATTTTCCGCGCGCACCACGGGCGAGTAGATCATATACAGGCGCAGGGCATCTGCACCGTACTCATCCAGAATATGCATGGGATCAGGGTAGTTCTTGAGGCGTTTGGACATCTTCTTGCCATCCTCCGCCAGAACCATGCCGTTGACAACCACGTTTTTAAAGGGCGACTTGTCAAAGAGACAGGTTCCCAGAATCATCAGGGTGTAGAACCAGCCGCGGGTCTGATCAAGCCCCTCGGCAATAAAATCAGCGGGGAAGAAACTCGCTTCATCGCCCGCGCGCTTGAAGGGGTAGTGTTGCTGGGCATAGGGCATGGCACCTGACTCAAACCAGCAGTCCAGCACCTCCGGAGTGCGGTAGTAGTGCTTGTTATCGCGCTGGATCACAATCTTATCCATAAAGTGTTTATGTAAATCCGTGGCGCGCACACCTGAAAGCTGCTCCAGCTCCTCGATGGAACCAACACAGATCATATCAGATGGGTCATCCGGGTTGACCCAGATCGGAATACAGGAGCCCCAGAAGCGGTTGCGGCTGATATTCCAGTCGCGCGCATCCTTGAGCCAGTTGCCAAAGCGCTTTTCGCCCACATACTCCGGCATCCAGTGTACGCTCGCGTTGTTCGTCACCAAGCGGTCGCGCAGGTCCTCCACCTTCACATACCAGGCCTCAATGGCGCGGTAGATCAACGGCGTGTCAGTGCGGTCGCAGAAGGGATAACTATGCACAATCGTCGATTGATGGATCAGCTTCTTCTCATCCTTCAGCGCGCGGATCAGATCCTTATCGCAATCCTTGCAGAAGCGCCCGGCATACTCCGGCAGCTGAGCAGTGAAGTTACAGGAGGAGTCGAGCGGGTCAATAATCAGCTCCAGCCCGCTCTCGCGGCAGACCCTGAAATCATCCTCGCCATAAGCGGGGGCCATATGCACCAGGCCTGTGCCATCTTCGGTAGTGACAAATGCGTCATTCAGAACCTGAAACGCGCCGTCTTTTGCATGGTCAGCAAAATGCGGGAAGATCGGCTCATAGCGCCACCCCTTCAGGTCAACGCCTTTGAGACGCGCCACGACCTCGCAGCCCGCGCCATCCTTATAATAGACCTCCAGCCGGTCAGCGGCGATCACATAGCAGCGGCCCTCCTCCAGGTCGCGGGCCACCACATAGTCGATCTCCGGGCCAACGCAAATCCCCAGGTTGCCGGGCAGGGTCCAGGGCGTAGTGGTCCAGATCAGGAGCGAGGTCTCGCCCCAGGCCGGGTCAGCACCGCTCAGCACCTTAGCCCCGACTGTGATCGCGGGGTCCTGCACATCCTTATAGTTATTGCCTGCCTCAAAATTACTCAGGGGCGTGCTAAGCATCCAGCTGTAGGGCATGATCCGATAGGATTTATAGACGCGCCCCTGGTTCCAGAGCTGTTTGAAGACCCACCAGATGCTCTCCATGTAGTCAGCATCCATGGTTTTATAGTCGTTATCAAAATCCACCCAGCGTCCCATGCGGGTAACGGTTTTGCGCCATTCAGCGACATAGGTCAGCACCATTGAGCGGCACTGCTCGTTAAATTTATCGATTCCCAGCTCATTGATCTCATAGGCGCCGCTGATGCCCAGCGCCTCCTGGGCCAGCGCTTCAATTGGCAGGCCATGGCAGTCCCAGCCGAAGCGGCGTTCAACGTGGTGTCCGCGCATGGTTTCGAAGCGCGGAACAATATCCTTGATCGTGCCGGCCAGCAAATGGCCATAGTGCGGCAGGCCGGTGGCGAAGGGAGGGCCATCGTAGAAAACATACGGTTTAGCATCCGCATTGCGCTCCAGGCTTTTCTTAAAAGTGTCACTCTTCTCCCAGAAATTCAGAACATCTAATTCCATGGCGGGAAAATTGGTTTTATTTGAAACTGGCTGATACATAGTAACGATCTCTCTTTTAAGCGCGATTTATCTAAATTGAATTATTCATTATACAAAAAAAAGAGACTGTTACGCAAGCGAGAGAGAAACTATTCTTTATCACGGTAAGGTCAAAGGGGGTTTCATTATCTTTGTTTGGCTCAGAGAGCCAATCCTACACATCTCACTTTTCGTGAAGCTTGCATGTCGCACGGCTGATGCAAACGCGCTGCGTTGTTTTTGAGGTGAAAACCCTTAGAGGTGAAAAATGGGCATCCACCGCATAGCGGCGGACACATAAACCGCAATATCTTCATCCAACAGTTCAAGAAAGCATGATTGCAGGTTGACTTTCTTCGCGCCCCCCCGCATAATAAAACTCCTTGCTAACCGGAAGTCAGGATTTTAAAGTTTGTTGTACAGGCTTTAGCCTGCTCCAAAGCCGGCTAGTAAGGTGTTAATGTAAAAAGTGATAATGGGGTAGTGCAAGCATCTTGTTTGCAGAAAACATTTTCACTCAACAACTTATGAAGATGGCTATCTGAACTTCTTGTTTTTTTCGGCAGGAGTTGCAAGAATAGCAACTAGAGGAGCAGTATGACAAAGATCTCACGCCGCCGTTTTATCTCCGGGGCCGGCACGTTGCTGGCAATGCCAATGTTAGTGCCTTCAGGGTGCGTCAGTGCCTGTAAATCCCGCCGCCCGCTGCCTTCGGAGCGCATCAATGTCGGCATGCTAGGGTATGGCACAATGGCGCAGGATAATATCGGCAACTTTCTGCACAATGACAGCGTGCAGGTGATATCAATCTGCGATCCAGTCTCTGAAGGGCCGCTGTACGGTTACAGAGCCGAGCGTATGGGCGGGCGCGAGCCGGGCCGTCGCAAGGTCAACGAGTTTTATGCCGCAAAAAACGAAAAGCCGGGCTATGACGGCTGCAAGGTGTTCAACGATTTCCGCGAGATGCTTGACGATCCCTCACTCGACGCGGTCTGCATCAGCACGCCCGACCACTGGCACGCACTGCACACCATCTGGGCAGCCAAGAAGGGCAAGCACATCTATGGCCAGAAACCGCTCTACCTGACGCTGCTTGAGGGGCGTGCCATGGTGCGGGCCGTGCAGCGCAGCGGCATCACCTTCCAGACTGGCGCCCAGTCACGTTCAAACGACTATTTTCGCATGGCCTGCGAGATGGTGCGCAACAACCGGATCGGCAAGGTGCAACGCATCGAGGTGGGGCTGAATAAGGGACACAGCACCTTTGGCAAGACACCGGAACAGTTGAGCGAGAGACCGCTCGCCAAACCGCCCGCCTACGTGGATTTCGACCTGTGGCTCGGGCCGGCCCCGGAGCGCAGCTTCACGCCGAAAATCCATCATCCAATGCAGTGGCGCTATAACCTGGAGTATTCGTGCGGCATGCTCACGGACTTTGCGGCCCATCAGCTCGACATCATGCAGTGGGCCTTGAACAAAGACGGCGAAGAGCCGGTCGCGCTTGAGAACATCAAGGGCCGCCTGCCGCCCCCGACCGATCTCTACAACACCATTGCGGAGCCCTTCTCCTTTGAGATCGTCTACAACGACGGTGTGCGCGTCTTTGTCTCCACCGAATACCCTTACGGCTGCCACTTTTATGGCGAAAACAACAAGAAAATCTATGTTACCAACGGCAAGCTTGAGACCAACCCGGCTGAGCTGGTGCGCGAGAAGATCAAGGATGACGAGATCCAGCTAATACGCAGCGGACAGCAGGAGAAAAACTTTATAGAAAACATCTACAGTGGCGGCGTACCGATCTCGCCGGTAGCCGCCGGGTTCTCCTCTTTGACACCCGCGGTGCTGGCACATATCGGGATGCGGCTGGAACGCACCTCGCTCAAATGGCAGGCATCGAAGACACGTTTCGAGGGTGACCCAGAGGCGGACAAGCTGCTCGCACCGCACATGCGCGGTCCGTGGCGGCTGGACATTTAGATTTTTGATTTTTGATTTTTGATTTTGGGTTTTGGAGATCGGTTTACGATAACTGCGGCGACGATGTTGGCGGACGATTTCACGCATCCCAATCGTCCACCAACATCGTCGCACAGCATCGTCAGCCGCAACGGTAGGGTACCGCCTCCACCGCGCCGTCCGAAGGACCTCCCGGCGCAAGCGTAAACTTTGTCGCAAACTTTGTCGCAAACTTCGTCGGAGTGGAATGAACGCGCTACGTTGGTTTTGAGGTGAAAGATCTTAGAGGCGAAAAACTTCCGTCCACCGCATAGCGGCGGACATACTGAAAGCAACACAGTATATCCGCCGCTATGCGGTGGATGATCGCGAAGTATATCCGCCGCTATGCGGTGGATAATTGCGAAGTATGTCCGCCGCTATGCGGTGGATGATCGCGAAGTATATCCGCCGCTATGCGGTGGATGATTGCGAATTATGTCCGCCGCTATGCGGTGGATGATCGCGAAGTATATCCGCCGCTATGCGGTGGATGATCGCGAAGTATATCCGCCGCTATGCGGTGGATGGTTGCGAAGTATATCCGCCGCTATGCGGTGGATGGTTGCGAATCAAACTGCAATAAGGTCCGACAGACAACTTTTTGAGAGAACAGTCAATTGTTTTTCTAGAGTACAAGAAACAGGGAGATATTATGGCGCATTTGACACGCAGGGATTTGTTACGAGCAATTGGTTACAGTGGCATGGGGATGCTGGCCGGATGTCGCACACAGAGGCCAGCCGCTGCCGCGGGCTGGTATCGTGGCAACCTGCACATGCACACCTACTGGTCTGATGGCAAGGCCTTCCCCGAACAGGCCATCAGCATCTACAAAAACCTTGGCTATGACTTTATCTGCCTCAGCGACCATAATGTGTTCGCGGATGATCCGGGCTGCTGGAGACCTGTTGGGGACAAGCTCAAGGGGTGGCCTCCGCCGGTTGGCAAAGAGATTTTCGAAGAGTATCGCAAGGAATTCGGCGGCGAGGTAGAGACCAGGCAGGAAGATGGCCGGGCTCTGGTGCGATTGAAGACCTACAAGGAGATGGCGCGGCGTTTCAACGAGAGCGGGAAGTTTCTGCTGCTACCGGGTGTGGAGATCACACAGCACATACCCCCGCACAACGTGCAGGTACACATGAACTATGTGAATCTACCGGATGTCATCCCTTTTGTCAAAGGCGGCCCGTTGAACAAGCTGGTTACCGAAGAAGGTATGGACGCGAGCAACATCATCCGCAAAGACGCCGAGGAGGTGCAGGCCATGTCGGCCAAGATGCGGCGTCCGTCGCTGCTGACACTCAACCATCCACAGTGGATCTACTGGGACATCCTGCCGCAAAACCTGATCGATAACCCGGAGGTGCGTTTCTTCGAGGTTTGCAACGGCGGTTCGGCCTTTGAGCCTCACCCGGAGGCGGCGAACGTGAGCACAGATTCGTTCTGGGATACGATCAACGCCTTTCGCAGCCTGCACGGGGCCCCGCTGCTGTTCGGCATAGGTACGGACGACACCCACAATTATATCAACCGCACGGCTAACCAACGTTTGGCAGATGCCTGGGTGATGGTGCGTTGCACAGGGCTGACACCTGAGAGCCTCATATCCGCGATGCTTGCCGGCGATTTCTACGCCACCACCGGGGTTACGCTGGAGGATGTCGCTTTCAAGCGCTCCTCACGCACCCTGAGCGTGCGGGTCAAAGCCGCGCCGGAGGTCAAATACCGAATCAGTTTCATCACAACCAAACGCGGGTTTGACCAGAGCGTACGCACAGTGCATTGCCCGGCAGTCAAAGGGCGCGGTGATCGCACTATCCCGGTCTACTCCAACGAGATCGGCAAGACCGTCAAGCGCGTCGAAGGCAGCGAAGCCGCCTACCGCATGGCACCGGATGACCTGTATGTGCGCGCCAAGATCGAGTCCAGCGTGCCCAGTCGCTACAAAAGCAATTTTCACCCGATTGTGGAAGTGGCCTGGACCCAGCCATATGCATAACAAAGGGCAAGACAAACATGAATATCGGGGACCCGCCCATATCTCAAACCTTGTCTCGAACCTGGTCTATTTTGACTATCCCTTTGCTGGCAGCTCATTGAGCGGCATCGGTTAACGACGATGTGCGACGATAGCGGATTACGATTAAAAACTGCTTTAACAAATCGTTTGATTGCCTGCCTGTGCGTAGCACGCAGGCGGCGACTAGCTGCTTTAGGTTAATTGGTCACTTTATACTCGGCAACATATGCGCCCAGAGGGCGACCATTTTCAGAGTCCCAGGCACCTGCCCACAAAACCATTTTCCCATCTGGAGATGGCACCGCATGCGCTTCTGTCATATAATCAACGCTCTTGGTGTGCATATGTGCAATGCGCTCAACAGTCATGCTGCCATCCAGCTTAACCGCAACCACCTCATCACGATAAGGTGGCCACGCATCACCTCTGTATTGGTAGGTCACATAGGCCCATCCCGGACGCTTTACGCTCCTGGTTGACGTATGTGAAGCATACCCGCCCGAAGTCAAAACAGTTACCTTGCCATCACTCAAACGGCGCTTAATCACCCGCCCGTCATCAGGTTTTGATTTTGAGACCCCAACAGCCACATCATCACCATTAAGATCAGCCGTCAGGTCATAATGACTCGGACGACCATATTCTGCCCAAAGCCCACCAACCTTTTTTCCTTCAAGATCATAGACCTGTGTCTGATCCCCTCCCTCGCCTTCAATCTTTCCGTTAAGAACTAAAAAACGTCCCGAGGCAGAGACTGACACCCAGTCAACAGTCACATTATTTAGAATCAAATCAGGATACTTCTTCCTGTTTTTTATATCATAGACAAAGGCAACATGATCCTGGTCTTTCCAGCCCTCAATCGCAATATACCTGCCATCAAGCGAGAGATTCCCCTCCCATGGACCGATGCTGAACTTAGAGTAGCCCTCAAACTCCATAATAATCTTCGTACTCTCTCTGCGCACATCCCAGAATCCAATCACATTATCCATAACATACACCATTACGGAGGCTATCACAGGATGCCAGCGCATATCAGTACCTGGTATGCTATTGCGTCCAAAGAGCGGCTTAAATGTGCTCCCGTCCAGAAACATTTTTGAGGGAAATCCGTGATGCTTTGCTAGAAGAAGCAGTGTCTGATCGCAATTCCACGCCGATTCCTTTGAGTAGGAGTGTCTAGCAACCTCATACCATGTCCCCTCTGTATTCAAAATTGGCGTACCGGGATCTCCAGTGATACGCGTTACCTTGGAGCCGAAAACCGGATCAAGATACGGCTCCAGATATCCTGGCCTGCTAAGCTCTGGAATTTCAATTATCTTCGTATGCCCTATAGTTTGAGCAATCGTGGATTCGGTAAAAAACACCAGAGCTGATACACAAAAATAAACAATACTCAATGGGTGCAATAATTTCTGCATATGATTCAATCCTTGTTTGTCTAATACTGCGTTAATATTCATACGATTATCGCATATCAGCCCATGTTTGAATATTTTTTTAACCAGTGAATCGCGAACAACATTCAGTTTTAGTGCTGTGAAACCATTCGGCTAAAGAGTTATAATACTCTCATGAAAAAAATCGTCAAGCACTTTAAAGCTCCGCCTAAGAAATTTCAACCCAAAGGGCTGCCTGTTATCTATGAAGATCACGATCTCATCGTGGTTGACAAAAGAGAGGGGCTTTTGACAGTGCGCACTGAGACCGTCAAAGAAAACACTGCGCTGCACCTCTTAAATCTATATGTGCGGAAAGGCAACCCAAAATCAACGGCCCAGGTGTTTGTGGTGCACCGCCTGGACCGCGAGACCTCCGGGGTACTGCTCTTCGCCAAAACCGAGGAGGCCAAAGCCTACCTGATGGAGGAGTGGAAAAATTTCACCAAAAAATACTATGCCATTGTGCACGGGATACTGCCCGAAAAAGAGGGGATCATCACATCCTATCTGGCTGAAAACAGTATTCACCGAATGTACTCGGTCACTGACCCTGAAAAGGGCAAGTTCGCCAAGACCGGATACAGAGTCGTGAAAGAGTCCAAAGGCTACTCCCTGCTGGAGGTTGATCTGCATACCGGCAAAAAAAATCAGATCCGCGTTCACTTTGCGGAAAAAGGCTACCCTGTGGCGGGCGATAGAATGTACGGGAGCAAAGACAAGTTTATCAAGCGGCTCACCCTGCACTCAACCTCAATGACCATCACGCATCCCTATACACATGAGCCGATGACCTTTGAAGCCAAGATGCCGGTTTATTTTGAGACATTTTTTAAACGCTAAAGCAGCCAGTCACCGCCTGTCTGCGTGCTACGCACAGACAGGCAACCAAAAGAGTTGGTGTGTGTGTGCGGGAGCAACGTAGCTCCGATTTCCAAGCGGACTGTCCGGTTGGAAACCGGAGCTACTGAGGCCGGCTGCGCCTTTGGCTAACGATGGCGGCGACGATGCTGGTTGACGATTTCACGCATGTCCCCAATCGTCCACCAACATCGTCGCACAACATCGTCAACCATGTCGCTCTACGAGCGGCATTTTGCAACAGGCTCGTGAAAAGCGCGTCCCGGGGTGTAGTAGCCGCTCTGCGAGCGGCATACTGCAGCAGGCTCATGAAAGTGCGTCCCGGGGTGTAGGGTTGCTTCCAGCATGTCCGCCGTAGCCTTGGCGAAGGAGGATGAAGCAATTAGCGGCTGCCGGGCGTTTGTTCGCCAAAGGCGCGTCAAGGGGTTTCATGATCTTTGTTTGGCTCAGAGAGCCAACCCTACAGTTTCAACTTGAGTGAAGCTTGTATGTCGCACGACTGGCGCGAACGCGCTGCGTTTTTTTGAGGTGAAAACCATATAGGTGAAAAACAGGTGTCCACCGCATAGCGGCGGACATACTGAAAGCACAATTGATTGTTTTTTGCGAGCTGCGTAAACGGAGAATCAGGATGAATCATTTAAAAGCAAAGACACCAGTGGAAATAATTATTATTGGCGGCGGTTCTCGTGGCAGCGTTTACGCCTCATACGCCAAAGCGCACCCGGAACGCGCTACCATTGTCGGAGTTGCCGAACCGCGCGACGCATGGAGAAACAAGCTTGTCCAAGCACATGGAATTCCTGGATGCAACATTGCCTTGGACTGGCGCGAATTTCTGAACAAGCCAAAATGCGCCGACGCAGTTGTGATTGCCACTCAGGACAAGCTGCACCTTGAGCCAACCGTGGCGCTGGCCCGGATGGGTTATCACATTCTGCTTGAAAAGCCAATGGCTCCCAATCCAGCGGATTGCCGTAGCATTGTGGAGGCAGCGCAAGCGGCCGGCGTGATCTTCGCTGTCTGCCATGTTCTGCGCTACACAGCACACACCCAGAGACTCAAGCAACTCATCACAAGCAATCTGATCGGCGAGGTCATTAATCTGCAAAGCCTTGAGCCGGTCGGCTACTGGCATCAAGCGCACTCCTTTGTCCGCGGCAACTGGCGGCGTACCGATGAATCATCCTCCATGCTGCTGGCCAAGTGCTGCCACGATCTCGACTGGATTCGCTATATCATGGGTCAACCCTGCAGAGCTGTTCACTCCTTTGGCTCCCTCAAGCACTTCCGCAGTACAGAGCAGCCGGCGGATGCCGCTGATCGCTGTCTGGAGTGCCCCTGCGAACCGCAATGCCCCTACTCCGCTCTGAAAATTTACCTCCCCCGTGTGGAGCGGGGCGAGCGGGGCTGGCCGCTGGATGTCCTGACACCCGACGTCAGCAAGGAGCGAGTTATGGAAGCGCTGCAAACCGGCCCCTATGGCCGCTGTGTCTACGCGTGCGACAATGATGTGGTTGATCACCAAGTGGTGAACATGCAGTTCGAGAGCGGCAGCACCGCATCGCTGACAATGACCGCCTTCACCGAGGCCAACCACCGGCAGGTCCGAATTTTCGGCACCCTGGGCGAGCTAATCAGCGATGGGAGGACAATCCGTCACTTTGATTTCCTGACTGATACCTGGAGCGTGCTCTCAACAGCCAGCGGCGACAGCTCCATCCGCGGCGGACATGGCGGAGGCGACTACGCGCTGATGCGCGCTTTTGTCGATGCCGTGCATCATAACAACCAAAGCCTGCTACTCTCAGGAGCAAGCGAAAGCCTAGAGACCCACGCGATGGTCTTTGCCGCTGAACAGGCGCGGCTGGAAGGTGTTGTGGTGCCACTCTATGGCTGATGACATTCCATGACAAGCATGCTTGCTCTGCTTCAACTTCGACTTGTGAATACACCTGTATTTTGTTAATCTCTTGGTCAAAAGAGATATTGATAAATCAAAAAAAGGATGTATGACCATTAAAAAACTTGGAACTTTAAGCTTCAGCCTATTGCTGCTGCCAGCGGCTCTGATCGCTGCGGTGGACACCAGCAGCGCCCCTGGTGTGGCGATCGCCCACCAGGATACAAGGTATGATTTGTTCTATACCACGCCGCGTGTATTCATCTCTGATCCGGAGATTCTGATCCTCTCGAATGGAGATTATCTCGCTTCGCATGCCCTGGCTGGGCGCTCTTCCGAATCAGGTACCTCCGGCAAGACCACCGTTTACCGCTCCACCAACAGCGGCCTCTCCTGGAGCAAGGTGACAGAGATCACTGGTCTCCTGCGCGCCAGCCTACTTGAACATAATGGCGCGGTCTACCTGATTGGCAGCAATCATGATGCTAGCGGCAGCAAGGCGGTGATTGCGCGCTCGAACGACTATGGCGCAACCTGGACCAAGTCAGCCGTGTTCAGCAAGGGCGGCAGCGCCACACCAAACAACCCGGTGGTCTTTAAAGGTCGTATCTGGAATGCTGCCACTACTTCGAGCTTTTCCGCGTTGGCGACTGCACCTGATCTCCTGCAGGATTCAGCCTGGACCAATAAAGGCGGCTTTCCCGCCCTTGATCCTAACTGGCCCGGCGGTAAGAATAGTTTTGTCGGCGAGGGCCAGATTGTCGCCTCACCAGAGCACGGACTCTATATCCTGCCCAAAGTCAAGTTCGTGCCGCTGACCGCCCTGGCCCGGGTTGACTCCACCACCGGAGCGGTTGCCTTTGATCCTGCCCGCGACTTTATCTCATTGCCGGGCGGCGAGAAAAAGATCGGTGCTGGCTATGACCCTGTCTCAGGACGCTTCTATGCCCTGACTCAGCCGATTCTGCCCGCCCACTCTGGTTCGAGCATTGCCACGGACATGATCCGCAACAGCGCCGCCATCCTCAGTTCAAAAGATCTGTTCAACTGGAAGGTCGAAAGCTTTATCGTCTACTCAAGCAGGATTGACACTGATGGCTTTGGCTATATGAATTTCGACATTGACGGCAACGACATGGTGCTGGTGGCCCGCACTGCCTGGCCAGTCACCGGCACCTCTTACAACCCTAAACGCGGCCACGACTCCAACCTGCTGACCTTTCACCGCCTAGCCAATTTCCGCACCATTGCCCCCGATTTTTATCTGACCATCAGCTCAGGAGCCATCAAGCGCTTTGAACGCACCGCTGACCCGAGAGATCATGACCTACCGCACGGCAACTTCGCGCAGGGCAACAGCTTTGCCAGCGCTCCGCTCACCTCGCCGAACGGCTTTGGTAAAGCCGCCAATGGCGATGTTTATGTGCGCGAATCCGCTGGACGCATGCTGCGCTTCGATGCCCTCGGCAACTTTATTGAAACCGTCTCATCTGCGCCGGTTACTTGGCAAAGTTCGGCACTGAGCATTGATCCACCGGCCCGCGGAGAGTGCGGCTGGGTGCGCTCAGGCTCAGGCGAGTGGTCAGACCCACTCAACTGGCACTACTGGGGACGACCGGGAACCGACGAAGACATCGCGGTCTTTGGCAGTGCTGCCGCCTCCCCCGCCACAGTCACGGTGCCAACGCGCTCGCACGAGTGGCTCTTCAACACCAATGGCGACCTGGAAGGGTGGACTGGAACTAACATCGACGCTTTGAGTGTCGCGAACGGCACTCTGAGCGGCCAGCCAACCACCGTTGATCCATACATTGTGCGTGCTGGTCAGTCCTTTTTTGCGGAAGAGTCGCCCGAAATTCGTGTGCGCATGCGGGCTAACACAACCGCTTTCAACCTGCAGTTTTACTGGATCACTGCGGCGCATGCGGGGTTTACCGGGACAAAAGTTGTTACTGCAAACTACAGCGGTAACGGACAGTTTCAGGATGTTGTCTTCCGCCCTGCCGGTCATGCTCTCTGGGATGGCCAGCTGATCACCAGCATCAGAATCGACCCGATCAACGGAACCACCACCCCCTTTGAAATCGATTCAATCACAGTTCAGAAAATTCCGACACGGCTCAAAGGTCTGCGTTTCAACCACAACCTTGCATACACACTGGCTGGTAGCGGGTGCATCGAGCTGAAGGCTGATCAGGGACGCAGCCTGGTTGAAGTGCAGCTTGGTCAACATGCGGTCAACATCCCGGTTGCGCTGGCAAATGAGAGTGATTTCATCTCTGCGCCCGGCGCAACACTGCAATTCAGTGCCGGGCTTGATCTGGCAGGCAACACGCTCTCTGCTTCCGGCCATGGCTTGGTGATTGTCAACAGCTTCACCATGAGCAGCGGTAAACTGGCGATTGAGGCTGGGTCAACCGTCACAATCAACCGCAATGTGGTTGATTACAACGGCACGCTTGAGTGTTACGCGCCAGTTGGTTTTGCGCCGTCCGCTGGTAACACATTCCATCTGCTGGAGTTCTCAGGCGCACTCTCCGGAACCTTTAACAGCGTTGTACTGCCAGCCCTGCCGGATGGACTTGGCTGGGACACCTCCACACTCTACTCAGCGGGCAGCATTGCTGTTGTGCTGCGTGCGCCAGCGGCATGGCTGAGCGCTCATAATCTGCCGATCGACGGCTCCGCTGATTTTTTGGACAGCGATGGCGATGGAATGGACAACTACTCTGAGTGGAAAGCAGGCACTGATCCGCGCGACAGCAATTCGCGCTTTCTAGTCAGCAACGTGCCTGCTGAGCCGGTTGCAAACGGCTTTAAACTGAGATGGAACACCCTGACCGGGCGTTTTTATCGGGTTGAAAGAAGCACGAACCTGCTTGACACTCCGCCCTTTCAGCCACTCCGGAGCGGCATACCCGGCATCAACGGCATCTTTGAATTCACTGACCCGAGTTTTGAACTCCACCCCTCGGCCTTCTACCGCATTGTGATTGAATAGCAAAAATGCCACTTTAAATGCCTGCAACGCTTACGAAAATGGTTACCGAACTTTCTTGTTTTTTTTAACAGGAGTTGAGACTATATTAATCCAACCAACCACTAAGGAAACATTATGAAAAAAATTATGTTCACTGCCCTGTTGACACTCGCCGCCTGCCACATTGCTTTGGCCGCAAAACCGGAATCACTGTTCGACGGCAAAACGCTCGATCGCTGGAAGATGGTGACCTGCGAAGCCGAGGTGGTTGACGGAGCAATTTTACTGAAATCCGGCAACGGCTTTCTGCTGGCTGATAAACAGTACGGCGACTTTGTGCTGGAGTGCGAGTGGAAGGCACTGCACAAAGAGATGTGGGACTCGGGGATCTACTTTCGCGCCGGCAAGCCGGAGGGCAAATTTCCCTGGCCAAAACAGTATCAGGTCAACTTGCGTAAGGGTCAAGAGGGTGCTATCAACGGTGCTGACCCCAAAAAAGCGGCCAGCCTCTACAAACCAGGCGAGTGGAATCACTTCAAGCTCACAGTTAAAGGCGAGACAGCCGAACTGGTATTCAATGGCGAGCAGGCCTGGAGCCGCGGCAACATCACACCTGCCAAAGGCGACCTCTGTCTGCAGGCCGAGGTTCCCGGCGGTGGCCAGTTCCTGTTCAGAAACATCACTATCCTGGAGCTGGATCAGCCAGAGGCCAAAGCTGCTGAATAACAATAGAGCTTAGAAAGGAAGTCATGTGAGCCGTTTTAAAGACACTCCGAGCGAGGTGCTGGCAGAACGCGCCAAAGAGCTTGAATGTCTCTACGCCATTGACGAAGTTTTAAGGGGCGGCGCACCCGATATGCCGCAAAAAGTCGCGGAGATCATACCGATCGGTTTTCGCAATGTGCAGGCCTGTGTTGCGGAGCTTGTTTTTGATGGCCAGCACTATTATACGCGCGCGGCGGCTGAGTGCGGTGATGAACTGCGAAGTGACATCGTAATCAACAACAGCGTGCGCGGCTGTATCAAAGTCAAATATGAAAAAGGCGCATCCCAGGGCGCTGAGCTTGAGTTTTTGCCGCAGGAGATCAAGCTGCTTGAAATCATCGCCAATATCATCTCCGACAGTATATATAAAAAACAGCCCCAGCTCTCCACACATCAAGCCGCCGAATGGGAGTCGATCATTGAGCTGCTTAAGAACACCGACCATGAAATGCTCTTGCATGTCTGCGAAAAACTGCTGGCAATTCTGGCAAAGATAAGCCCCAACTTACTGGTCGGCGTCTTTGATGAGATGAACTGGAGCAAGTTTAAAGAGCAGGGCGAAGTCAACACCCCCCTTGAGGCGCTGCCTGAGATTGATGTGGTTTATTTGAGCACAGTGCTACTCAGCGCGGCCCGCAACTGCTTAAACGACTCCAAGATCTATGATTATATCTGCCTGTGGATTTACCAAAAGAAGACCTCGCAGCTGGTAAAAATTGTCAACAAAAAGAGCACTGATGTCAAAAGCGTTGCCAGGGCGATTCAACAATATAAACAGGCTGTTGCTAAAAACAAAGTCTCAAGTGAGCCCACAAAGACCTGGTTGACAGTCGAACTGATCCGCCGCTTTATCACCCATAACCCACAGGCGATTGCCGGCATTCAAAAGCACATTACGCTGGATGCCTTTGGTGAGTTGTTGGACAGATTCATCTGTTCACCGCAGAGCTGCGGCACGATCGGCGGCAAAGGAGCGGGCTTTTTTCTGGCGAATCAAATCATCGCCGCTGAGGCTGAGCACAACCCTTTATTCAAAAACTTTAAAATCCCACGCACATGGTACATTGCATCAGACGAGCTGGACAATCTAATTGAGAGACATGGCTTCGACGAGCTGAACGAGCACAAGTACAGAGACATTTTAGATATCCGCATCAATTACCCGCGTATCATTCAAATGCTGAAAAGCTGCCAGCTCTCACCTTATTTGTTACATCAGCTTGATCAAATTCTTGATGAATGCGCAGAGACACCTCTGATTGTCAGATCCTCAAGCGTGCTGGAGGATCAGCTCAATTCATCTTTTTCCGGCAAATACAAGAGTCTGTTTTTAGCAAATTCGGGCTCCAAGATGGTGCGCCGCACACAGTTGATGGAGGGTATCCTTGAGATATACGCCTCGGTTTTTAATCCCGAATCCATCCAATATCGAAAGCAGCGTAATTTGCTCGACAGTGTCGAGCAGATGGGGATCATGATCCAGGAGGTGGTGGGACGCAGGGTGGGTCAGTATTATTTCCCCCTGTATGCGGGTGTGGCATTCAGCCACAATGAGCTGCGCTGGTCGCCGCGCATTAAACGCGAGGATGGTTTGTTACGCATGGTGATGGGGCTTGGCACCCGGGCGGTTGACCGCGTGGGCGAGGACTATCCGATCCTGATTTCGCCGGGGCAGCCCAATCTCGCGGTGAACTGCGCCCCTTCAGAGATACGTAAATACTCGCCCCAGATGATTGATTTGATTGATCTGGAGCAGCACCAGTTTGTCACCGTGCCCATTGCCGCGCTCATCAAAACTTGCGGTGCCGGGATACCTCACATCAGTCAAGTTGCCTCAGTGATAAAAGATGATATCATCAGCGACACCCACGCCATCACGACTGACTTCAAAACCGAGGATATTTTAATCACGCTCAACGGCTTGATTCAAAAGACTCCTTTTATCAAGCAGATGCAGGCAACCTTATCTTTGCTGTGCAAGACTTTGGGCCATCCGGTGGACATTGAGTTTGCCAGCGATGGCGAGTATTTTTACTTGTTACAGTGCCGCTCGCAATCCCAAAGCCGGGATTGCGCGCCGACCCCCATACCGGCCAACATCCCTCCGATCAACACGGTTTTCACGGCGCATAAATATATCTCCAACGGGCGCGTGACTGGCATCAAGAGCGTGGTCTATGTTGATCCAGTTGCCTACAGCCAACTGGAGAGCTATGAGGCGATCACAGAGGTGGCAAGCGCCATCAATGAACTGAACAAGAGCTTGCCGCGCCGCACCTTTATCTTAATGGGGCCGGGGCGTTGGGGCAGCCGCGGTGATGTGAAGCTGGGAGTGCCGATCGTTTATTCAAACATAAACAACACCGCCATGCTGATTGAAATCGCGCAAAAGGGATCAAAGCATCAGCCTGACCTGTCATTCGGCACCCACTTTTTCCAGGATCTGGTCGAGGAGAATATCAAATACCTACCCCTTTACCCTGACGATGCAGGCGTTACCTTCAACCGTGCGTTTTTCAGCTCCACCAACTCGCTGGCGCGTATCTTACCCGCATACGCCCATCTGCAAGAGGTTGTCAAGGTCATTGACATTGCCGAAAACTATTGCAACAGGCAGCTTTACGTGTTGATGAATGCGGATTTGGAAAAAGGCGTTGCATACCTGGACACGCCTTTGCAGGCAGATGCAATCGTGGAACTCAGCACCGGTCAAAAGCGCGGCGAGGAACAGGGAGAGAATGGCTGGAAGTGGCGCCATTTTATGGCAGAGCAGATCGCGCAGAGGCTCGATTTGGACGAATACTCCATCAAGGGCATCTACCTGTTTGGCAGCACGAATAATTGCACTGCGCAACATAACAGTGACATTGACCTGTTGATCCATTTTGATGGAACAGCCGACCAGAAACAGAGGTTGGATACCTGGCTGAACGGCTGGAGCATGGCGCTCGCTGAGATCAATTTTCTGCGCACAGGGTACCGCTCCGCCGGCCTGCTGGATATTCATTATGTTACCGACAATGACATACAGAACAAAGATTCATTTGCCATTAAGATCAACTCACCTTACGACCCTGCGTCTCCTTTGCGCGTCAACATAAAGTCACAAAAAACAGGAGTTATATGATGGTTATTAATATGCATGCGGGCTGGATCGGTTTTCTGATCGGGTGCATTGCAGGGGCAGTGCCAGGGCTTTTTTTCTACAACAAGGATTGGCTGGGCGGCTACTCCTCCTGGCAGCGCAGAATGCTCAGGCTAGGACATATCTCTTTCTTCGGTATTGGTCTGATCAATCTTTTCTTCGCCCTGACAGCCAGCACAATGAAGATTGAAAGCAAAGTTCAACTCTGCTCTACACTGCTGCTTGTTGGAGCCATTGCCATGCCAGCGGTCTGCTACCTATCCGCATGGAAGCCGATCTTCCGTCATTTTTTCTTTATTCCAGCGCTCTCGGTCAGCATCGGCATTGCGCTCTTTACTTGGAGGCTAATATGAATATCGGAATGTTCCCTATGAGCGGAATCCGGGTTTGTGACACAGAGCTGCTGCGGTTGGGGCTTACCCTCCCTGGTTTTGTTGAGCGGAGTAAAACGATTGCATCGCTTCCAAGCCTCGGTTTGCTGACACTGGCCGGCATGACCCCAACACGCCATCGCATACAGTACATCGAGGTGCCGGATGAAAAACTGCTGACAGAGCTGCCCTCCAATCTTGATCTGGCGGCAATCTCCTCGTACAGCGCCCAGATTGACGAAGCTTACGCGCTCGCCGAGCGATTCAAAGCGATCGGGGTGCTGACTGTCATCGGCGGCCCGCATGTCACGGCCCTCCCTGAGGAGGCGGCTCAGCACTGCGATGCGGTTGTGATTGGCGAAGGCGAACCCTCCTGGTTACAGGTGCTGGAAGATGCCGAACGCGGCACCCTGCAACAGTTCTACCGCCAAGACTCCGACCAGTACGACCTGGCAAATGCCCCCATGCCGGCCTTTGAAATGCTGGACATCTCCAAATACAACCGACTAACTGTCCAGACCAGCCGCGGATGCCCCCACCACTGCGAATTCTGCGCCGGCTCAGTTTTGCTGACAGAGAAATATAAACAGAAACCCACTGCTAAAGTGGTGGCGGAGATCGATAAAATTCTCACCATCTGGCCACACCCCTTCATCGAGTTTGCCGATGATAACAGCTTTGTCAACCACGCCTACTGGAAAGAGCTGCTGCCGCAGCTCAAGGAACGGAAAATCAAGTGGTTCACAGAGACCGATATCTCGGTGGCTGATGACGCTGAACTCCTTGATCTGATGCGCGAGAGCGGTTGCGCGCAGGTGCTGATCGGACTGGAGAGCCCGGTTGCGGAGGGGCTGCAAGGAGTGGAACTGTACAACAATTGGAAGCTGAAGAAATTTCCGCAATACCGTCAGGCCATTTGCGCCATTCAGTCACGCGGCATTACAGTCAACGGCTGCTTTGCGATCGGCCTTGATGGACACACAACCGATATTTTTGATCAAGTTTTCGCCTTTGTCAAAGACTCTGAACTCTATGAAGTCCAGATCACGTTGCTGACGCCCTTTCCTGGCACCCCGCTTTACGCCCGACTAGAGCGCGAAGGCCGCTTGATCGAACCACATAACTGGAAAAAACGCACCCTGTTCGATCTCACCTTTCAACCAGCCGAAATGTCGATCACAGAGCTGCACAACGGATTTCGCAAGCTGGCCGTTGATCTCTACAGCCAGGAGATCACCAGCGCGCGGCGGCAGCGCTACAAACGGGCCATGAAAGAACTGCTTTCTAAGAAAGGAGCATGAAAATGAAATCCAGAGGTTACATCAAACTATTGTACGTGATTGCGGCACTTTACGACGGACTGCTCGGCGGTGCCTTTCTTTTTGCGGGTGAGCGTCTCTTTGCCTGGTTTAAAGTGACTCCACCCAACCACCTCGGATACCTGCACTTTCCAGCGGCGCTGCTGATCGTCTTTGCGATCATGTTCTTAGCGATTGCCAGAAACCCTGCTAAAAATCGTAACCTGATACCCTACGCCATGTTGCTCAAGGTTTCCTATTGCGGTGTGGTTTTATTTCACTGGCTAACAGCTGGTATACCTGATATGTGGAAGCCATTCGGCATCTGCGACCTCCTCTTTTTTGTCCTCTTTGCGTGGAGCGCGTTTGCCTTGCGCAGAAGCTAGGAGTTTAGGTTTTCTTCAACTGCGCTTCAAGTTCCGCAATCCGCTTAAAAGCCTCTTCCTTCTGGCGGCGTTCCTCTGCTTCCCGTTTTAGAGACTCCTCTTTTTGGCGGCATTCCTCTGCTTCTCTTGCGAGAGACTCCTCCTTCTGGCGGCGTTCCTCTGCTTCTCTTGCGAGAGACTCCTCCTTCTGACGGCGTTCCTCGCCTTCATGCCGTTGTGCCTCTTTCAATTTATTCTCAGCTTTTTCAGCCCGCTTGATACTGAACTCTATCTCGCTGGCTTCGATCCGCAGCTGCTCCTGATACTCGTCATACGCCGCCCGTTCCGCTCCGCTGAGTTTCATGATATCCAGCTTTTCTTTGGCTTCATACAAACCTTTGGCCGTGATTTCGCTCGGCAAGGCCTCGTTTTTCAGAAAGTAGATCCACTGATCCAAGCCAGTCTTAGCCAAATCATTAAATTCATTGATGCGCAGAATATAAAAGGTCGGAAATATTTCATTGATGGATTCAAGTCCAAGCCCCTTTTTCTGGTTATCATTTAAACCCAGCAAATCGTTGTCATGCCGCCCACGGAAGGAGGTCTGGCCACAGTAGACATAATCAGTTCCCTGACCTAACTCAAAATACACCAGGTTTACTGAGATGACCTGATCAATGTCCGCGTAAATCTCCCCCTTTTTTATTGACGAGGCAATCAATTTACTGACACCAAAGGCCATCCGATGGAAGTAATCGGCCTCATCTTTATACTGAATCTCGATGATGATCCGTTTACCGCTCGAATCCTTGACTAAAAAATCCACCCGGTTCGCTTTATCAAGGGCATATTCGCGTCCACCCTCACTCTCCAGCAGCTCCGTAATTGTTATATCATCCTCCAGCAACTCCGACAGAAAGCCATTCAGCACACCAAAATTCGCCTTACTGCGCAACAGCTTCTTCATGGCCCAGTCAAAACTGACAAATTGTCTGATTTTAGCCCTCATAATAAATCTCCATTGAAAACAATTATATTTTATCAATTAACCGTAGCCTCCGCAACCGCCGATCGCCAACGGGCAGGCAACCAATTTTTAACTACTCCGCCAAAGGCGCGCCGTGCCACGTCAGGATTAAGAGGGGCTCCATAAGTTTTGAGTGCATGCCAGCTGGGTGACATGCAAGCCGAAGCTGTAGGGCGCAGCCATGAACGCGCCGCGCGAAGCGAATGTATAGCGTAACTCTGGTCGCAAGCTTTGTCTGGCTTGGCAAGGTGTGAGGTAAGGCGCGAAGCAAGGAAGTCGTTCGCTATGCGGACGACGGCGGGTGGCATGCGAGTGATCAAGTTGCGCACTCTGGTCAACCCGCCTTTGGTTGACGATCGATTCTACACCAGGCCCTGATCCAGCATCGCATCGGCGACCTTAACGAATCCGGCGATATTGGCTCCCATCACATAGTTGCCGGGGTGGCCGTACTCATTGGCTGCCTTCATACACTGGCTATGGACCGCGACCATAATGGCGTTGAGCTTGGCATCCACCTCTTCACGTGTCCAGGCCATGCGCATTGAGTTCTGCGACATCTCCAGTCCGGAGGTGGCCACACCGCCCGCGTTCGCAGCTTTGCCTGGGCCATAGAGAATTTTCCGCTCCACAAACAGGTCAGCCGCATCCGCTGTGCAGGGCATGTTGGCCCCTTCTGAGAGCAGGTAGCAGCCGTTCTTCAACAGTGCCTTAGCATCCTCAAGATTAACCTCGTTCTGGGTGGCGCACGGGAAGGCGCAGTCACAGGGCACAGACCAGGGACGCTGACCGTCCAGGTACTCGCCGCCAAACATATCGGCATACTCCTTGATACGCGCCCGCTGCACGTTTTTCAGATTCATCACAAAAGCCAGTTTTTCAGAATCAATTCCATCCGGGTCATAGATCGTTCCCGTTGAGTCAGAGAGCGTCACGCACCTGCCACCAAGCTGATTGATCTTCTGGACAGTATACTGGGCCACATTGCCTGAGCCGGAGACTGTGCAGGTTTTGCCTGCAAAGGTCTCACCGCGTGTTTTGAGCATCTCCGCCGCGAAATAAACCGCGCCGTAGCCTGTGGCTTCCGGGCGAACAAGAGAGCCGCCCCACCCCAGGCCCTTACCGGTCAGCACGCCGGTGAACTCATTACGGATGCGCTTATACTGCCCGAACATGTAGCCGATCTCACGACCGCCCACACCAATATCCCCGGCAGGCACATCAGTATTCGGACCAATGTGACGCTGCAGCTCGGTCATGAACGACTGACAGAAGCGCATCACTTCGCTATCGCTCTTACCCTTTGGATCAAAATCACTGCCCCCCTTGCCACCACCCATCGGCAGTGTTGTAAGGGAGTTCTTGAAAACCTGCTCAAAGGCGAGAAACTTAAGGATGCCCAGATTGACTGTGGGATGGAAACGCAACCCACCCTTGTAAGGTCCAATCGCGCTGTTGAATTCAATCCGGAAGCCGCGGTTCACCTGCGCCTGTCCCTGGTCGTCAAACCAGGGCACACGAAAGATGATCACTCGCTCAGGCTCGGTGATACGCTCCAGAATTTTGGCGGCCTCATACTTTGGATGCCTTGCCAAAACCGGAGCCAGTGATTCCAGAACCTCCTTGACAGCCTGATGAAACTCAGGCTCAGCAGGATTGGTGGCAATCACCTTCTTTATAACTCGATCAATATATTCACTCATAAAACTCTCCTTCTACCTTGGACGAGTTTGAAAATTTAAAAGCTACATGTTACATAGCTGAAATGCTCGTTCAATGACTCTATTAAACCACAATTAGGGGAGTTTTGCAATGGTTTTCGCTTGCGTTATGCAAATTTCTATAATTTATATCAAACAATAGCCTTATTATGCTTTTTTGATTACAAAAAAAGGCGGAGTTATCCCCGCCTTTTTCATTATTTTTTAATTAGGTTACCAAAAAACAACGTACAACGTCACTGTCATGGCGCAAACACCAACACCCCACCACAGCGCACTTTTTGAGGAGGTTAGATCCATAGTTGTTTGGGTTTCAAACACAACCTTCTCCCGCTTGCTGATAACGCCATAAACACCCATGATCGCAAGCACAGCAATCAGTGAATAGGACATGCTATAAAGATAGTGCATTTCAGGGAAGAGGTAGATCGTCAGAGCACCATAGATGATCGGGTTGGCAATAAGTCCAATCACACCGGCCCACTCACCTGATGTACGATTAAGCAATCCATAGATAAAGACCGCCAGGATACCGGTGGAGACAAAACCTTGAAATTTCTGAATGAACTCAAAAACACTCTTATTGTTTGCCAGCATCGGGGCAACCAGGCAGCCTATAACAACAAAGACACCGATAAAAATACGTCCCATAGTAACAAGCTTGAACTGAGTTGCCTGGCGATTCACGTAACGCTGATAGACATCCATGGTCAAGAGTGTGGATGCCGCATTAAGAACCGCTGCAAGCGAGGAGACAATCGCACCTAAAAGAGCGGCTATCACAAAACCGAGGATACCCCTGTTACGTGGAATAAGCCGTGTGATCAGAACTCCCAGTGCTGAATCATACTTATACGATTTAAGCTCAACGGTCTCAAGAGGTTTATCCCCCGCACCTGCTTTAACTGCTTTGTTGAAAGAAGTAATCTCCTGGGCCTTCTCCGGATTAGCCACAGCCCACTTCTCGTCCAGCTTAAAAACTTTTGTTGATGATTTTTCAACTACAGCCTGCTCATACACTGCCAGATGATCACCGGCATTTTTTTCCATATCCTTGCTAAACAGATTAAATGCAATGATACCGGGAATCACAATGATAAAGGGAATAATAAGTTTGAGTGCGCCGGCAAAAACTAGCCCCTTCTGTCCTTCAGCCAGAGACGCAGAACCAAGAATACGCTGGGTTATATACTGATTCAACCCCCAGTAATAGAAGTTTGGAATCCAGATACCAAGAAGCAGAATAGGCCATGGCATAGCCGGGTTACTGCCCATATGCATCGCTTTTTCGTTAAGCACACTGAATTTAGCCATCACGCCTGCCTCTTGCGCCACCGTTGCAGCAGCACCCGTTGAAGTAACCAGCTCAGAGACATCCGCCCCTCCAAGAGCGCTGACTGCGAAATAGGTTATCACTCCGCCACCGAGAATAAGGGCAGAACCCTGAAGCAGGTCAGCCCATGCGCAGGCTCTCAAACCGCCGACAGCCACATATAAAGCTGCCATAGCCCCTAAAGCCCAGCAGCAGCCAGCCAGAGACAGTTTCACATCATAAGAGACCATTAACTCTTTTAACGTGAGAGCACCGGCATAAATAACACCGATAAGGCTCACGCCAATAAGAATCAGCATCATTGAAAGAGTCATGAACAAACGGGCCCAATGGTTATAGCGGACCTCAAGAAACTCAGGGATAGTGGTTATTCCCGCGCGCAGAAAATAGGGCAGTAGAACAAACGCGACCACAACCAGCGATATCGCGGCAATCCACTCCCAGCTGGAAACTGACAAACCTTCAAAGCCAGCACCCTGTCCTGACATGCCGACAAACTGCTCCGCCGAAATATTGGCGGCAATCAGCGAAAATCCGATCAGCCACCAAGTCAGACCACGACCAGCCAGGAAGTAGTCCGAAGCCCCCTGGTCGCCGTGTGTATCCTCGCCCTTGGACTTCCATAAACCAACAAACAGCACCGATGCCACAAATGCGACAAACACAACAATGTCGATAACTCCCATTCCTCACTCCTTATCTTTTGTTAACAAAGCAAAACACAGCCCAAAGTAATCCCGGCTTCAACCTCCCACTGCGAACGCCGCCAGCCCCTTGCCGCGGCGCAGATACATAACGCCGCCGGAAACCACCGGGGATGACCAATGCGCGTCATTACCGTAAGTGATCTTGAAAGAGCCTTTAATCTCATATTTGTTTTCATCGGCCTTGAGCAGCAAAACCTGACCGCCATGTTCATCGTAGGTGATCATCATGTCATCTTTCAGGATGCAAAACGAGGTTTTCCTGGCCTCATTCACTGTGTAGACCGCTTTGCCGCTCGCAGGGTCCAAACACCAGAACTTGTTGCCGCCAGAGGTGAAGATACGACCTTTGTAAAAGGCGACCCCCTGAAAATGGTTGTCAACCGACTTATCCTGCCAGAGCTGCTTGACCTCGCCCCCGTTGATCTCCAGCACCTCAGCGCCATATTTGTAGCCCGATGAGACGAACACCCGATCCTTGCCAGCGGAAACCGGCGTGTTGGGGTGAACCGCGTGCTTATTGCGATGGGCATGTTTCCAGAGCACTTTGCCGGTGGCAGGCTCCAAGCCAACCACATGATCCTCAAGCATGGTGACCAGTTGCTTGCGCCCGTTAATGGTCAGCAGGTCAGGTGAGCAGTACGCGCTCTTTTCACTCAGCTCCGTACTTTTCCAGATCGTCTTACCTGTTTTGATATCAAGCGCCACAACCGCAGCCCCGTCACCGCCGGGCTGGCAGATCAATTTTCCGTCATAGATCAGCGGATTCTCGGCAATGCCCCAGGTAATGTTCTTGCCGCCAAATTCCTTGTGTGAATCAACTGACCAGAGAATCGAGCCCTTCGCAGCATCCAGGCAGACCACCCCGCCAAGACCGCTGATGATATAGAGCTTGCCATCCAGATAGGTCGGAGTTGTGCGGGCCCGTTCATAGCTTTGCCCCCACTCCGGACCATACTCTCTCTCCCAGATAATCGACCCGTCACGCGCATTCAGAGAGTAAATCATCCCCTTGCGCTCTTTCTTGTCGCCAACACACCCGGTGATATAGATCTTACCTGCCACAACAATCGGCGCAGCATAACCATCACCCTCCAGATCAATCTGCCAGAGCTGTTTAGGGCCATCAATTGGCCAGCTTGCAGCAACCGCCTCATCTTTAATCAACAGATCGCGGTTGGAGCCTCGCCACTGCGTCCAGTCACCTGCGCCCGCCACAACTGCCAGAGCAAGAGCTGGCACTAAAATCAATATTTTTTTTATCATATGTCAACATCCTAGCTGTTAAAAAATTAAAACTTTTAATGCTTTATTGTATGTCATTTTACGATGTAAACCAAGCTGATTATGCGTAAATTGAATAAATTTTACAGATTAAAAGCGATTCGAGCTTTTGAAGCCAATTTTACACTTCCTTAATCCAAAGCCAGGCAAGATACGAATGTGCCGAATAACGCACACGTCCCTGGGAGCGCACACGTCGCTGGGAGCGCACACGTCCCCGTCGGCAGTGCTGAAAACAAGGCCGACGAGGATTCGGGTTTAGTCCATGAAAGGCGCGCCCTGGGGTGTAGAGTTGCTTCTTAGAAGCAATTTGTGAGCACCGGGGTGTTTGTTCGCCAAAGGTACGCCCGGACAAGTCGTCCCGCTAGCGGGGCTACGCCGGACAAGCACCGCCAACCACTATATTCTATTGTTAGGTTTGACGTCGCGAAGCATTCCTGCAACCGTCCTACAGCCATGGATTCACCACGGATATCTCCGTCTTCTCAAAATCCTTGACGTTGCGTGTGATTATACAAAGCTTGTGTTGCTTGCATTGAGCAGCAAGAAGAGAGCCCATAACAGGCAGAGTTATACCTCTGGTCTTGAGTTTCGATACCATCCCCCCCCAGGTAAGCATTGTCTCCGCATCAATTGAGATTGTCCGGCCTTTGAACCTGAGCAACAGTTCTTCGTTAAACCATCTCTCAAGCCTATCTCTTTTTCTTTCATCACTGACACACACAACTCCACTCTTTATTTCACCTATTGTAATAACGCTTATTGCAACATCAATGTCATTCATGTTATTTAGAAAGCGGATCACCTTCTGGCTGGGTGACTTTTTCGTGAACTCCGATATGACACATGTATCAATAAGATATGTCATAGGTCAACCTCCCGTAAAGTTGTATCTTTATCGCGCTCTATTTTTAGTTCACTCAACGGAGAATCCCGCAAAAAATCACCGAGTTTCTTCTGTTGTGGAAACATACTTTCGTAATCCTGAATGGACATCATAATAACCACCTTCTGACCGCGACGGGTAATTACCTGCGGACCATCATGCAAAGTTTTATCAACAACCTCGCTCAACTTATTTTTTGCTTCCTGAATTTGCCATGTCATAATAATCCCCTGTCTAGACTGTCCAGCTAATTTGTAAAACATTTTACAATTATTTATTTCAGATTGCAACTATAACTTTCTCTGTGGACAACGGCAAGGTTGTCTTCTGCAATATCAAGATCATAGTCCATCTGCAATCCCATCCAAAGCGATGCCGAGTTCCCAAAGGGATGTCATAGATCATCTTCGGAAAGTTAAGCGATTTTCATGATTTGACCTTTCTCGCCGCTAGCTAGGCTGCAAACTTGAAGTTTCCGTCTTTATCTGTAACGATCGCCTCACTTTGTGTTGCAGAATTTAGCATTGACCATTCTGCGGAGATTGCCGATGTTATTTTTAACAAATCAATAGGTGTTGCTATCTGGCTGGCAACCGACTTCGTTGGCAAATGTTCAGGATAGTATTGTTTTGTGATTGCCAGACTCTTAACCATAGGGAGAAACATTATCTCCCCAGTTGGATAAAACTTTTCTTGCGCATTAAAAATCGTCTCTTCCACTAGCTCTTCTTGGTCTGACGTTACACAAAAAACTTGAACCCATAATGCCATAGAGTCTTCAGGCGATTCACTAACCATTACCGGGAACTGAGGTAATTCACAACTTAGATACTTTGTGATCTCCTTCGTTATGTCAATTGTTGTACCCATCTTATTGTTCCTTCCGGTGTTGGCCCTTTTTTAAATACTACTCCATCATTTCTTTAGACGTATTCAGAACTTCTTCTATTTTATGTCTGTGAGGCGATTCTGGCGCATAATCCGCCGTTTCTCTTAAAGTCCTTAGTTTAATCAGATTTTTTCCGTAAACGACTTTACTCTTACCCTCATTAGCAACGAATCTATACATGGCCGAATGAATACCATTCTTTTCATCAAAACTCTTATTCGCAAAACGAGCCCATCCTAGAACTGCCTGAAACACGGCATAATACAACCGATTTGCCGCAGCATTCAACTCGCCATTCAACAAACACCTTTCTCCGACTTCCCAGTTTTCTTGCGACTTCGCAATCATAAGGCATCCAATTTCAAATAAGATACATTTATTTAAGTGAATAATAAGATACAACAACCGTCCCTATATGGCAAGCGGATTTCTTGAGATCTTTTTTCCGCTGTATCCACGAGTTGCGCAAAAGAAACAATTGAGATTTTACCGATTTCTTTTTTATCATCATTAGGGTCAGTTACTCTTGATCCAGATAGGCCACCTTTTTCAACCTTCATCCAAACTAGATATGCGTTAATATATGGGTCTCCTCCAACGACCCCTGAACCGCGTAAATCCTCAAGATAGCCCTGCAATTGATTACGTTCACTCCTTGAAAGTTCGGAACCACCGCGCTTTAGTTCAACCAACAGCACATTCGTAACAGCTGAAAGTCCTTTATCAGAACCAAAAGACTCGGTTCCTGTAAGACCAACCGTATGTTTTTCAAGCACGACCAAGTCAGGACGCTTTTTGGGATTCAAAAAAATATCCTTCCCGTCTTTACGCTTAAATAATTCTTTTGCGACAGTTTGTAATTGTCGGTTGGATACATATTCAGGAGAGTCAAATTCAGGACCGAACAACCATCTTGAAGCTGTGACCAAAGGATGAAGAACTCTAAGTTCATCAACAAAGGTATCCCCTGAAAGCTTACGAATAGCTTCAATCGTTGAAATCCGCCGGTCAATTTCCTCTAAAACGCAAAGGGCATCTTTAACCGACCATTGGGCCAATAATTTATTTAGTCCTTCTATATCATCCCGAGAAAATGTAGCTAACTTATGGAGCAGTTCAATTCCGGCACGAGTTTTTTGCATATTGATGACAGCATCCACTGCAATGCTCATTGATTCAGGTCGTGCGGTAGGGTGCTTGCAGGCTATTATCTGTATAGCCTCATCAACCTCAAAACGCCCCAACTGAGAAAGTGTAGCAATTTCAGATTTAAACTCTTCATGAACATCTGCTTTTATTGAGTCCAACTGTCCGGCTATCAACTTCGAAAACTCTGATTCAGCGTACTCTTCTACTGCCGCATATAGCGATTTTAGATTGCAGTTTTTTCGAAAGCCCGTCCAGTCTTCGTTGATATATTCGGCCAAATCATCGGATGACACTACAAGTGTATATCGCTTGGCAAGTCTCGTCCGACCATCTATCAAATTTTCATCCCCTAAAATCCATGACGGTTCGCCGACGAGACGGCCACTCTGCCAAAAAGCAACCCCCTGATATAAGGTTTTTTTACCCGCAATCAGTGAGTCTAGAAAATACATTTTTAATTTTATGCCATCTTTTGTGAAAATTTCTTTGGAGTCTAATAATCCTTTATGTTCATCAAGAGGTATCGTTTTGCCATTTATTATAACCTTAAAACTTGGATCATGCATAAACCGGATTGTGCGCTAGTGCCCCCAGCGTCCGAACAAGATACTCATCTTCAAAAAAACTACCTTGGATTAAAGCTTGGTTTGCAGTCATAATAATTACTCGGTTGATATAATCGAATTCACATCTTCCTCACCCCAAACACGGGCGAGGGTGGCTTGAATCTTCTTTTCAAAGCGGGTGATCAGTTCGCGGTTGGCGGCCACTAACGCTTGCTCGGCTTCGATCTCGGCTACAATGGCTTGCTGTGTGGCGAGGGGCGGGAGGGGGATTTTATATTTTTCAACCACTACTCTTGGAACTCTTTGCAATCCTCCTGTTCCCGTCATCTGCGGTTTAGCCCACGCCCGAAATGTAGGCGTTGCGACAAACATAAATACCCACTGCGGGAGGAGATCGCCCGTCGGTCTCAGTACATATAATTCGCTCGACCCGAAACCAATCCCATTTACAAGATCGTTGGCAACGCCAGCCTTTCCGTTCTCGAAACATGGTGTCACCTTCGCCAAAAGCACATCATTGTCTTTGAAATAGGTGTAACTCGTAGTCACCTCGTCTAGTCGCTTCGTGCCTTTTGGCGAAAAGAACATCTCGTGCTCGCCAATGTCAGACATTGGAACGAACGACACGACTGTGGAACCTTCCAGGTCAGCTAATTCAGACTTGCGCGGATTCACAATGCAAACTTGCCCAAGCGCTACCATCGGCCAGTCGGGATGAATAGGGATTTGGGGACGGTAGTTGTCGAGTACAGCGCGGGCACCGTTGATGACTTTTTGGTAGCCCTCGATCTCCGCCACGATCGCTTGCTGCACCTTCAGTGGTGGCAGGGGGATCTGATGCTCCTTGAGTTTCGAATAGTGACGCTGATAGCCGCTACTCTCCAAAGGTCTGGCGCGAAGAACGTAGAATAGGAACCGTGGGTCCAGCGCGTCTATGGTTTGTAGAATTTTAATGCCGTCAGCTCCTTGCGCAAACGGAGTCTCAACGAGTTTGATTGCGCAGGTGTGGTCGCCGAAAATGACGAGTGGCTTGATAGGATAAATCAATGTTTTCTCGTCGTCAGTCCAACCCGCGATGGCCTCCTGTGATTGGTCGATGATTGGAAATCGCCCGGCAATACCGAATGCTGTTTTATGTATTTTGGCGGGAGGTGTGATGGTCTTAACAAGGGATTCGATGGTTTTCCATGGAAAGTGGGTGGAATGAACTGCACTCTCCCGATACCGCTCGCCGCTGAGGTTGTAGTCGCCATTTGCGGCGATCTTTTCTTTTGGCACTATCTGGGCCGTAGATGCATGGGCAAGGATGGTATCAATCGGTTCTTGGGCGCGCAGGGCTTGAAGATAGGCGGCGAGTTCGGCCTGGACTTGCGGCAGGTCGTTCTTTTCAATGGCGCGGCGCTGAGCACCCAGGCCGAAGCCGTCGTTCTCCACCCTGAAGAAGGCGATATCCAGTGTCTGCTTGGCAAGCGATTTATCGAGAATCAGGATGCTGGTTTTTACACCGGAGTATGGCTGAAAAACTCCTGCCGGCAGGGAGACCACTGCCACAAGGCTGTTTTCCACCAGCATCTTGCGCAATGATTTATAGGCTGTCTGACTCTGGAAGATAATACCCTCCGGCACAATAATAGCTGCGCGGCCATTGGGCGTCAGATGCTCGGCCATGTAGTCAACAAAGAGAACCTCGCTGCGCTTGGCCTGAATCGAGAATCGCTTATGGGGTTTGATCCCGCCTTTCGGCGACATGAAGGGCGGGTTGGCGAGGATGATATCAGCGCATTCGTTCCAGCGCTCTTCAGATGTGAGGGTGTCGTATTCAAAGATGTGCGGATCAACAAAGCCATGCAGATACAAATTCACCAATGACAAACGCACCATGTCAGGTGAAATATCATACCCAATAAAGTTTTTAGCAAGCCGGCCACGCTCATCCGGGCTCAAGAGGTCGCCGGGCATGGCGACGACCTCACCCTCACCCCCGACCCCTCTCCCAAAGGGAGAGGGGAGTTGTGATTCAAGATGAGAGGCGATTTTTTCCAGGACAACGGTTGGATCATGTAAGATGTCTTGATTCTGGAATCTGAGAACAGTCAGGCCCTGGGATCCGAGATAAGAGTCCCTGCTGGCATCGAGAGTCTGCCGCTTGGGCGAATTGTGGATTTCACCGTCACATTCGAGTACAAGGTTGGCATCGTTGCAGTAAAAGTCGCAAATGTAATCGCCAAACTGGTGCTGGCGGCGAAACTTGGCCCCCACGAGCTGCCGGTCGCGCAGCAACTCCCACAACAAAGCCTCTGCATCCGTCTGTTTTCCTCGCATCTCTCTGGCCCTGCGTTTTAATCCAGCGAAATCATAACCACCACGATGATGATGCCTTCTCCCCTCTCCCTCTGGGAGAGGGGCCGGGGGTGAGGGTTTCGGCTTGGAAGTATTGTGCGCAAGCACATACTTCCAAGCCGAAATGAGAAAGCCGGCGGTGCCGCAGGCAGGGTCGAGGATGGTCTCGTGTTTCTGCGGGGCAAGGATTTCGACCATAAAATCAATGATATGGCGCGGGGTGCGGAACTGACCGGCATCGCCCTGGCTGCCGAGGACACTGAGGAGATACTCAAAGGCATCGCCGAGCCGCTCGCTGTGATCATAGCTGAATTCGTCGATGACCTTGAGAAAGGCCTTGAGTGTTTCAGGGTCGCGATATGGCAGGTAGGCGTTTTTGAAGATGTCGCGGAAGAGCGGCGGTATGCCGGGATTTTCGGGCATCTTGGTAATGCCTTCGCCATAGAGGCCGAGCATCTCATGGCCGCCGAGCGAAGGTGCCATGAGTTTGGCCCAACCGTAACGGGCAAAGGAATCGGTGAAAAATTTACGTTTACCGCCGAGCTCCTCGGACTCGGCATCCATATCGTCCATAAATTTATAGATCAAAGCAATGGTGATCTGCTCAACCTGGGATTTGGGGTCAGGAACTTTTCCAACAAGAATGTCACGGGCAGTATCAATTCGGCGTTTAGTCTCGGTGTCTAGCATTTAAAATTCTTTCAAATAAATTGTTGTATCGTGGTCAGGCCACAAACTGGTTTAAGGAAACATAATCTTTGATATAGTTGGGGATCAAGGTGCGGTATTTTTTTGGCACTGCTCTAAAGTCACTGGTGGAGAACTCGGGATTGGTGGCAAGGTCGGTCAGATGACCGGATTCAATGATCTGCCGCAGCTGACCGCTTGAAGCATAGGCCTTGAAGTAGTTTTTGAGCGCTGGAATAGCCGCTGCTTCGGTGGGCTTGAAATCAGCGACAAACTTTGAAAACTCCTCTTCCAGCAGTTCATCCTTGGATTTAAAGCGCGGGATCAGGCCAAAGATCTTTTCAAGGATTTCACGCAGCGTCAGACGGCGGTCAACCCCGGCGGCCCGGCGCAGTTTATCAAGCGAGTAGAACTCTTCGGGTTTATCAAAGACCTCTTTGTTTACGTAGTCAATCACGCGGTCCCATTGACCAGACTCGACACTTGTCGCAATAAACGGATTCTCCCTAACCGTATCTTCAAACTTTGCGTAGAACTCACGGTCAATCCGCATTCCTTCATAACCAATGACTTCAACATCCATAGAGGCAAGGATATCATCGCCGGTAAACTCATATTCGCCAATGCTTGGGGGAGCTTCGCCACCACCGCCGCTCTTAACGGTTGGCTTTGGAAGCTTTATGACCTGATCATAGTCATACTCCTCCTCGAAATATTCACAGTTTGCAAAAAAATCAAAGATCTTGTAGGCGCTCTTCTCAGGCTCCTTAATGCCCTCTTTGATTGCATCATCGAAGAGCTGCTCGCTGAAATCATGTTTGCGGGTGCCGCGCCCTTTGATCTGTATAAAATCCGTAGGTGAAAAGATCGGACGGAAGAGGCCGAGGTTCAGCAGGTCTGGGCAGTCGTAGCCGGTGGTCATCATGCCGACAGTGACACAGATGCGGGCCTTGCTGGTTTTATAGGTGTTGATACAGTTAGCTGAGCCAAGCAGTATATTGTTGGTGAAGTTGATCGTGAGCTGCTTCGCATCGGGTATCACTGAGGTAACCTGCACTGCAAAGTCAGAGTTGTATTTGCCTGGGAACATGCGGTCAGCCATCTCATTCAGGATCTGGGCCAGCTTGGCAGCGTGATTCTGACTGACGGCAAAGATAATGGATTTGCCGATCTCTTTGCTGATTGGATCACGCAGGGCATTTTCAAGAAAGATCTTACAAAAGAGCTGGTTAGTGGCAGGCGAAAAGAAACGTTTTTCAAACTCACGCTGTTTGTAGGACTCTTTTTTGTCCTCGCCGTCATCATCCTTGAACTCAACAATAAAACCCTGTTCTGAGAGCAGCTCCGCGGTCACTTCGCTACGGGCATCAACCACAATGGGGCTGATCAGAAAGCCCTCTTTGACTCCATCGAGCAGAGAGTAGCGATAGGTCGGCTGTCCGTCATCGCAACCGAAGGTGCGGTAGGTGTCCAGTAACAGACGACGCTCAAACTCGCGCGGGTCTTTGGTGGTTGGTTTGTCTTTTTTAAACTTCTTCAAATAATCCCGGGGCGTAGCGGTGAGACCGAGCTTATAGCCAATGAAGTAGTCGAATACAGCCCGGGCATTGCCGCCGATAGAGCGGTGGGCTTCATCTGAGATAACAAGGTCAAAATCGGTTGGTGAAAAGAGTTGCTGGTATTTATTGTTGAAAAGGAGCGACTGAACAGTTGTAACAACAATCTCTGCGTGCCGCCATTCATCGCGGTTTTCTTTGTAGATAACGCACTTATAATCATTTGCCAAATACTTGGCAAAGGCTTTCCAGGCTTGATCCTCAAGTTCCAGACGGTCAACAAGAAAGAGCACACGCCGGGCATTGACAGTGCGCAGGAAAAGTTTAATCAGAGCGGCAGAGATAAGAGTCTTGCCAGTGCCGGTTGCCATTTCGAGCAGAAAACGGTCTTTACCATCCTTGACAGCCTGCTGAATAGCGAAAACGGCCTTCTTCTGATACGGTCGCAGAAAGCGAAGAGCGTTCGTCATTATGTAATGCGGGCGCTCATCTATATTCTTCCAGGCAGCTTCTGAGGCATAATTTGGACGCTGGGTCAGCGCAATATAGTCATCATCCACAACCTCCGCAATCAGGCGTTTAGGGTCAGGTATGCTTCTCTGGTAGCCCATGACTGATTTTGGATTCGGAAACGATGTAATGACATACGGATTACCGCGTTCCAGATCCCAGAAATAGTGCAGGTTGCCATTGGAAAGAATCACAAAGCGGCAGCTCTGAGATTTTGCGTATTTGCGGGCCTGCTCTTTACCGGCAAGCGGGTTCTTGCTCTCCGCCTTTGCTTCAAGCACGATGAAAGGGAATCCCTTTTCATTAAGCAGGAGAAAATCAATAAATCCCTTTGAGGCTTTCTCGAAATCATTACCCAGCCCATCAATGGCCTGCTTTGTCAGAGTGACACTGGGTTCAAGCTGGATATTGGCTGGCCCACCTGCATTAGCAAAGAACCGCCAACCTGCCTCTTCAAGCAACCTGTTAATTTTTATGCGTGCCGTAGCTTCCTTGCTGGACATTAAATCCCCCTGTAGAAAATAAAAAATAGCAACAAATGTATATTAACCGAAACCTAGCAGGAGTTAAACATAAAAGGTTGAAAATCGCGAAAGAAAACACGGTGGCATCGTAAATCGCGAGCTCTGCTGCTCTGCGAGTAAAAACATTAAGGTAAGAATATTTGGGGTAAGAAAATGTTGCTGCGTTGTTTTGGAGGGGTAGAAAAATAGAGGGGTAGAAAAATCTGGGCAGCGTTATTTTTGAGGAAAAAAACCTGCTACGTCCCATTCGTGTAAAGTCACGTTATTCGCAGTGCAAATACAAAACGAACGATTATTCAGAAAAAACGGCAAAATACTAAGTTTTCCACGTCTATGTCCAGTGGTCTGCCAGTAGGTTCGGTTTCCAACCGGACATGTCCGATTGGAAATCGGACCTACGTTTTTGCGAAGCACTGAAGCCGCGGGACGCGACAGCCGGTTGGCGCACCCTTTTTTCAGCGCGAATGGACCTACCTCTTTGCTCAGCAATGCCGACGAGGATGTCGGCGCTCCCAGCTCGGCACGTCACAACCTGTCAGCCACATGGAACAGCTGAATCATAGCATTCTCCGGCGTTGCTGATCACGGACGGCTATGCGGGCGCAGGACATGCGCTCGCGCAGGCCGCCCTCTTTCATAAAATCCTGCTCCAGCTTGCGCAGCTGTTGGTCGAGCAGATAGTTGGTCTGGTGAATCAGGCAGATAATCAGATTGGCCCGGATTTCCGGCGGGCGGTTTTCAAAGGGCCGGAAGGTGTCGTAGGAGACAGGGGACGTATGGGACACACGTGACATATCCTGCGCTTTAACGTTCCTCGCATCGGTTGCCTTTGTTCCGTTTGTCCCTTGCTTCAGCCGAATGCGTCCCATGGCCAAACCGCGCACGAAAAGGGCCTCTTTACTGTTTTTGTCCCACTCTTGCGCCCGCCGGGTGCGCAAAAAATCGCGACAAAAGACAACGGTGGCATCGTAGACCACCACCGAACGCTGGTAGGAAAGCAGATCCTGATAGCCGCCATGCGGCGGGATAAAGCCGTCAGATTTATTCATAGCCCAGCTCCTGGAAGTAACCAGCTGCAAGCAGGATGCTTGCACTACTCCATTATCACTTTTACAGCAACGTCTCAACAAACCTTACATGGCAGCCGTTTGTTGTTCACGCTTCAGCGTGCTCGTTGTTATCTGGCCGGCTATTGAGAAGTTACCTTTGTTTCCCCAAATGCGAAGCGTTTGTTACTGTAGCAGCTCTTAATCACAAACTTCTGAATGAGAGCGACTACCTCCCGCACATCACATAAACTCTTTTGGTGGCCCGCCGCTCCAGCCTGTTTATAACTTCAGACCTACTATAAGACAGGCGGCGACTAGCTGCTTGAGAACTTACGCTTTTGGCACAAAGACGCTCATGTCCAGCCTCAGATCACCTTTGATCTTCAGATGTTCAACAAAGGTTGGTATGTTGCCGGTGGCCACCATCTTTCCGATCACCTTGCCGTCATCGGAAAAACCGCTCTGTTCAAAGACAAAAATATCCTGCATCAGAATCGTGGCCCCTTCGCGCCCGGTCACCTCGGCAATCTGCACAATCTTGCGGCTGCCGTCAGGCATGCGGTTCTGCTGCACAATCAGGTTCACAGCAGAGGCGATCTGCTCCCGGATGGCGGCTGAGGGCAGATCATATCCAGCCATCATCACCATATTTTCAAGGCGTGAGAGCGCGTCGCGGGCAGTGTTGGCGTGCACTGTGGTCAAGGAGCCGTCATGGCCGGTGTTCATGGCCTGCAGCATGTCCAGTGCCTCGGGTCCGCGACACTCACCAACCACTATCCGATCCGGGCGCATGCGCAGGGAGTTGATCACCAGATCACGGATCGCAATCCGCCCGCGCCCCTCAATATTGGCGGGCCGCGCTTCAAGCCGCACAATATTGCGGTGGCTGAGCTTGAGCTCCGCCGAATCCTCAATTGTGACCAGGCGTTCGCTGTGGGGGATAAACTGCGAAAGCACATTCAGCAGGGTTGTTTTGCCAGAGCCGGTGCCGCCTGAAACCACCATGTTCTGACGGGCGCGCACAGCCTCCTCCAAAAACAACGCGATATCCGCTGTCATGCTGCCAAAGTTGATCAGATCCTTGGTTGTTAGCTTTCGCTTGGAAAACTTGCGGATAGTGACTGAAGAGCCATCAAGGGCCAGCGGCGGAATAATCGCATTTACACGCGAGCCATCCGGCAGACGGGCATCCACCATGGGGCTGGCTTCATCCACATGCCTGCCGAGCGGCTCCACAATGCGCTGGATGATTGTGATCAGATGGCGGTCGTTAAAAAACCGGGCACCACTCTCATAGAGCCGTCCGCTGCGCTCAACAAAGATACGGTCTGGACCGTTGATCATAATCTCGTCCACCGACAGATCGCGCAGCATGGGCGTGATCGGGCCGTAGCCGGTCAGCTCATCGAGCAGCGCCTGACGGAAAAGATCGCCCTCCAATTCCACCGGCAGTTCATGGCGCACCTCACGCAGCACCTGATCCAAGGCATCCTCCAGTCGATCTCGCAGCTCATCATCTTCGAGTTGCTTGGTGGCGATCTCGGGCAGATTCAGCTTTGCCAGAACCTTCTCGTGGATGCGCTTCTTCATGATCATCATATCGTTTGTATAGAGAACCGCCAGCGTGGCCAGCACCGGATCCTGCGCGATCTCCGGCGATGCCGGCGCTGGGGAGCCCCTCTGACCAGCGGATGGTGCAGGCTGCGGTTTCACGGCAGGAGCCCTCCCATCACTGAAAATCAGGGTGTAATTGCCAAGGCTCAGGGTGTCGCCCGGGGCAAGTTCGCTGGCTTTATCCAGCGCGCGCCCATTAAGGGAGCTCCCGAACTTGCTACCCTGATCCTCTGCCACAAAATTTCCGTCGCGGCAGCTGATCAGCAGATGCGAACGGGAGACCTTGGTGTCGTTCAGAACAATTTTGCAGTTCGGTGACCTGCCGATCAAACACTCACTCTGCGGGTCAAGGGTTATGATGCGCTCCTGCTCTGCATTGCTGTTATCTCTGATGGTTAAAGTGGACATGGTTTCCCTTTCAGTTTCAACCGGAAATTTACGCGCATTCAAAACCTGCGGCTTTTTTCGACGCCCATCGACACCCATCGACGTGGCGGCGCGGTCAAGGCCCGCGCCCTACAGTTTCAGCCGGAAATGCACCACAATGGCACACGCGCGGCGCGGTCATGGCCCGCGCCCTACAGTTTCAGCCGGAAATGCACCACAATGGCACACGCGCGGCGCGGTCAAGGCCCGCGCCCTACAGCTGCGGTTCGCATATCACTCGGTTGACGTGTGCCTTGCAGCTTGCGAAGCACTGTAGCCGCGGGCCGTGACCGCGGGGTTGCGCCAATGGCCCGCCGCTCGATGCCTTTCAATTTGCAAAGCATTCGCTGGCGCGGTCAAGGCCCGCGCCCTACAGTTTCAATCAGAAATGCACGCACCTCCCCACACGCGCAGCGTTTGTTGCTGTAGCAGCGGGCTCTCAACCATACAAGCTTCAAGAAGGGCGCAGGACGTCCGCACATTACACAATATCAATTGGTTACGGCAAGCAGCTGCTTTAGAAGAAGAAAAACCTTTTGCCTTTGCGCTTCTCTTTCAAGCGTTCTTTGTTCTCCATCTCAACCTCCTGCACAGCCGGGGCGGTCTCCAATGAGACAGGTGCGGCTTCGCGAGGCGCGCCGGCGATCTGCGGGCTGATCATGATCAGGATCTTGCTATCCTCTTTGCGGTTGTTTTTTTCTGAGAAAAACCAGGAGATCGCGGGAATCGAGCGCAGGAAGGGAACCCCCTCCTCGCTGGTCTGCTCCACCAGATTTTTCATGCCGCCCAACACCAGCGTATGGCCGATCGGGCAGTTGACGGTGGTGTCAATGTGATTGCGCTTCAAATCATAGTCGCTCCCAATTGGAACAGGGTAGCTCAGCTCCAGATTGACATCCAGTGCAGTGTTTTTTGAATCCATCAGCCCGCCGCGCACACGCATGATCAGACCGTAATCCACATCCTCCAATGAAGTGGCGTTCTGGCTGGAAACGCGCACCTTCAATGTGCCACCGCTGTGGTAGCTGCGCCACTCCGGCGCATCATTCTTGAAGGTCATGTGACCTGCCGTGCGGATACGTCCAGGACCACTGCCGGCAAAGAACTTCAATGCGCCCTGCAACCCGCTGTTAATCGCGTAATTTCCAGCCATGCCAGAGGAGCCGCTTGCCAGGTTTCCCTGGAATCCGGCTGAGACAGAGTCCAGCGTGATCAAGCCGGCCTTGGCCAGGTTAACACCGATCTGCTTCTCCTCAACATCCGTCACACTGACAAAGACCACATCCACCTCCAGCATGGTGGGGATAATCATCAGATTCAGGACTGCCTTAACCCTGGCATCAAACGTACTCATCGGCTGTGCCTGCTGCTCAGCGGGCGCACCCTCTTTGACAGCTCTGTTAGAGACCTTCAGCCACTCCTGCGCATCGATCACCTGGGTGATGCGATCAACATCTCTCTGGCTGTACACCGAGCCGGTCACAAAAATATTGTTACCCGCAAACTTGAGCGAGACCTCGCCCGGCACTGCCTCCCCCCCCTGTTTGGCATCTGTCACCACTGTGTAACCCACCTTTTCAAGCGCGTCTTTCAGCGAGAGCATCACCTCCGGGGTTGGGTGAAAGGAGGTCAGATTGGCAACCGAGCCCTTATACAGCTCAATCACTTTACACAGATACTGCCAGTGTTGAACACTGTTGACCTCGCCTTTCAGCACAACCCGGTTCAGGTTAATGGAAACATCCACCTCCGGCACTGAGTCGAGATCGCGTTTTATTGCCGCCAGCACGGCATTGATGTTCTCAACCACCACAACCGTGTAAAGCACGGAGAGGCTGCCATCGCCAGTGACATGCAGATCGGTTGTGCCGGAGGCCAGCCCCACCACACGCAACTGCTGGTTGCCCTGCGTCTCGATTTTGACCAAATTAGGGTTTGCCACCCGATAATTCTTGATCGCAAACGGCGTATCAATCAATGCCATTTGGCCAACACTGACTGAAACCTGATCGTTGTCAGCCGCCTGCAGGACAGATGTTCCCAACAGCGTGAGCGACAGCACTATAGCACCCACTGTCAGGCGGGTGACGGTATGATTTTTATTTTTCATGATCTTCTCTCCTTAACCTTGGCCGCTGATGCGGCTAAAAAACAATTATTGTTCTTTGCAAAAAGTTGTCTATTTGTAAAACGGTCCAACTCTAGTATCGTAGTCGCTCTATGAGCGACATCGGTCTTCGATGATCTGCGACGATGCTGACCGACGATTGGGATCATGCGGGGGCTCATCCACCAGCATCGCCGCCGCTATTGTCAACCGCTGGCACAGCCAACCTCAGTAAGTCCGGTTTCCAACCGGACATGTCCGATTGGAAATCGGACCTACGTTACTCCAATCTTTATGAAATTTCATAGCAAGCAGGGTGCTTGCTCTACTCCACTATCACTTTTACGGTGTAACCACCTTGATCATGCCGGGAACCTCGGGCATCTCAAACGACTTCAAACCATTCATCAACTTATCAAAGGTCTCCTCATCCACCTTGCCGGTGTCCAGGCGGCTGATCGCCACATCATCGCCTGGCCGGCGCAGCGCAAGGGTCAGCGTTGCTTTGCGTTGAGCTGCCACCAGCACCTGCGCCTCGCTCGGCGGCAGGGCCAGAATCAGCTCGCCAGCGCTCGCCTCGCCGCCACTGGAGAGCGTACCCACATCGAGCACCCGCACCCGGGGGAAGAGTACCAGTGTGGCCTCGCGGTCAACCTCCTCCGGGGCGCGGGCCAGATCTGCTGACTCCACCGTGCTCTTCACCTTAAAGGTGCCCAGTACTGCCACCTCGTCGCCGGGTTGGACAATACGTGCAATACCGCCCGGCGGCACTGTCAGTGCAACAGCCCACTCACCCTGACCCACAATATCGGCCATGCTGCCCGAGAGCCCCACATCCGCCATCAAGACATAGTCGCCCTGCGTGATCGCGCGCAGTGCTTTCTGGCCAACCACCATCTCCGAGCGGGCCCAGAAAAGCGATTGCGCGGGGCGGGCGGAGACAGGAATTTTTTTAGCCATAATCGAATCAACCGTGAAAACCTCACCTGCCTCAATGTCGCGTGTGACCGCCACCACGGTGGTCTCTTTCTCAACCGCCTTGTTGCGTGACTGCAGCAAACGCCCCACTGCCAGCACAGCGGCCAGCCCCAGCAGAACCGCCAAAATCAATGGAATAAAATTTTTCATACCCTTTTTTTCCCTTTCACTGTTGTTAAATCATAGCCCCAGGAGAAGCCGCAAACTCCCGCGCTCTTCTCCCAGATCATGATTAAAATCCTGGTCGACCCTTGCTTCCACATCATCAGCTGGCTGCGCTGTGGAACTCGGCCAAGAACAATCGTCTTTTGCAACACCCAGCCCTTGCGCGCCAGGGCCGCTGAAAAATCACCATGGCACAAAGCAACCGTACCGCTGATCTCGCCGCTCTGGTGCCAGCTCTCGCCGGTGGAGTCCACCGCAGTCACTCTCGCCAGCGGCGGCAAAGGCACTGGCGCGGCAACAGCCGCATGCGCTGTCAACCAGAGTGCCGCGCCCAGCAGGCAGCTGAATTTATGGCAAGCTCTATTCATAAGGCCAGCCCTCATCGGTGATCTTCTCCCACTGCTCTGCAACCTCGCCCGCGCCTTTTACCCTGTACTTGTTGCGGATATAGCTCTTTTCCGCCTTTTCCTTGGTTCGCATCACCACCACATGGCGCTGATCCGGCTTGTCGCGGCCCTGCATACCAACAGCCTGCTCTTCAGGCACGCCGCTATTATACATAACTTCGGCGGTATTGAACATAAAACGCGTCCAATCAGGCATTTTTAAATCCAGCTTAGCCTGCCCGCCGGAGGCATGGCTCCAGTCAAACACCTTTTCAATCTGTCCGCTGGCGGATGTCAGCGTATGACTTTGCAGCGGCGCGCCGCCCGGTTCGGAAAAATAGAGCCGGGTAATGGCGCCTGGGTTGATCGGCCCTTTGTCAGGGTAGCGCAAACCCTTGTTCCAGGCAATATAGCGGTCAGCGATTACCAGCTTCTGACGGGCAATCATCAGCTCCCCGATCCAGAAGATCCCGCCCAGCAGAATCATAAACAGGGGGATTGCCAGAACCGTCTCCATCAGGATGGAGCCGCGCTGCCGGTCAGGGGGGTTATATGGAGTGATCGCTGTCATAATGCTTGACTGTAACTTCGCATGGGTTAGGTGTTTTTCGCGTATTTTTTATCTCTTGCAAGTTGCTCCGCAATCCAGGCTAAAACTGCTTTGACCTGGTGACCGGGTGGCCGGGTGACCGGGTGGCCTGGTGGCTTGGGGCCGAGTGGCCGGGTGACCTGGTGGCATTGCATACTGACCCGGACTTTGATTCAACGGAGCCATAGCACCCGCTATACTTTTTAAGCACTCCAGCTCACAAACCTGTTGAATCTCTTATACTCATCGTTGCGCAGATCTTGTTCACTGAGCCCAAGCCGGGCCAGAACAACGGTGATCAGCGTGACGGCCATCCAGAGACCAGCCGTGTGTTTTAAAGGTTTCTGTTTGTTGTTGTTCATAATTCACTCGCAAATTTGTATCATACCTCTCCCGCAACGGGCGGCACAGGTGTTTCACGATGGGCGGCACAGGTGTTTCACGATGGGCGACACAAGTGTCGCCCCTACTAGTGCACCACCCAGCCTTCGGCGCCGTTGTAGGAGGGCTCTCCGCCGCCGCCCATCAACTTAGGGGCACCCTGATCGCCGGGTGCTCCGCCGCCGCCGTAAAGCGGTTCCCACGCTCCTTTAACCGCATTTAAAATCTGGCCGGCAGTCGCGCCGTTCCACTTACGGTCTTTGCCCTGCGCCCAGGCCCGGTGCAGCGGCAGCAGTACTGCATCCCAGTCGCTGGTTTTCAGATTCCACAGCTTGTCACCGCTGTTATTTTCGTAGGTGACCTCATATTTGCCGCGGGCGTCATCAAGGGGCTTGGGATTGTAGCCCGCAATCGCGGCCGAGGCGCTCCACATATAACGATTGCCCCCGCTGACGTTAAAGGGCTTCATAATCCCCACGTCACTGCCAACCGCCATAAACTGAAAGGGGTTGTTGAGCCTACGCGTTGCACCCACCACAATCGCCCCGCCCTTGGCAAAATATCGCTCCTTTAAAACCTGTGGTTCCGCCTTTTCGGTGATATAGTAGCGCGATGAATAGATCTGGGAGTCATCGCCTTTGACCTCAGAGCTGCCGGAGGTCTGAGCCACAATAACGCAGACACCTTCAACGATCTCCCAAATAGAGCTGGCCCACTCCCACTCAGAGATTAAAATGGGGTGACCCCGCTTATACTGGCGCTGAATACCGGGACCGCCGCTCTCATACTGCTGGATAAACCAATCGTCAGTACCACGCTCCAAAACCTGCTTGGCGTTATTTCCCTGCTCAGGAATGTAGTCGGAGTGGCGCAGAAAATCATCCTCCTCGCTATGCTCCAGCACCCTGAAATTATTATCCAGCGGCTGCTCCTCCTGCTTCAAGGCATACATGATATTGCCGCCACCGGCAAAACCGTCATTCCAGGTGTCTTTCAGATTTTTTTTCAAGACCTCTTTCACGCAAGTTTTAATGCGCCCCGGCAGCTTGTTGATCAGCTGCTTCTCCTTCTCGTTCATCTGCTTGATCTGCTCGCGACACTTGTCAATTTTAGGTGCCAGGGCGGTGTAGCTCTTTCCCTGTCCAGCAGCCTGCTGACGCACAGATTTGATCTCATCAGTGGTTGTTAAATGATGCTTGTTCAGGAGAATTCTTTTATGGGAGAACGCATTGCCGACTGAGGCGCCTTTACCGGTACAGTACCAGGGCAGCCCGCGGTTACAGGTGCTAGGCATGTTGAACATCTGCATCTTCAGATTGTCGATATCCCAGCGTTGAAGTGTCAGCATCAGCCACTTGTCAACAATGTAATCCATCTCCATCCGACACATCTGCACATAGGTCCAGGACATTGCCCGATTGACAGCCGCCACGCGGCTCAGGCAGTCGGCCTCGACAATGGCGCCAGAGTAAGCACCCGCATCCGCGGCGTTCTGCAGCTCAATGCGCTGGCGCACGGTCTCACCCACAGCATAGACCGCGCACGCCATCATAAACAGCGAGAGAAAGACGATCACGGTCACGGCCAGTACCACGCCGCTTTCGTCTCTCCAAAGCCGCAGGGCTGATTTATTTATGGCGTTTAACATGTTTCCACTTCTTTTAGGGCAAAAAGGGCAAAAAATTTCAGTTTTGGGCGAAATGTTTTTCGCCCCTACCAACCTGACACGGGTAACCCGCTCTCCGGCAGCATCACATAGGGTTTTGGCAGAACAACACTCTCGATGAAACGGATGTGGGGATACTGCACCAGATCGGCTCGGCCGATATCGCCGGTGTCATCAGCATGTTGTTCAAGGTACTCACTACCACTCTGCCAGGGATTGACGCCCCAGCCGATCATCGGGCCAACTAAAGGAAAGACCAGCGCGAAATCGCTCTCCACCGTTGCTTTGATATTCCACTGGCCCTCCTCCTTTATTGTGACTCTGGTTTTACGGTGAACGCCGCCCGAGCCGGGGATCTGGCCCCAGCCGGGAATTCGCTTATCGTTCTCGCCAGCAAGCATACCGCGGCTAACCCAGGCACAGACCTGCTCGGCTGCCTGCTGCGGCGCTTTGTCCGGGCCGTGATACTCACTCTTCTGGCAGACCAAGGCAGCCCGTGCCGCGCAGTAGGCAGAGTAGTGAACCACCTGCTTGGCCATCCAGATATGCGCGAACTGCATACAGGCCAGTATCAGAGTCAGGATCACAGGAAACGCGAGCACAAACTCCAGCATCACAGAGCCACTGAAGCTCTCTCTCAAGCTATGTTGTTCACCTGTCATCGTTTGAGTCTTTAGGCTTTACTCTTTGAAATATGCGGTTTAAACGACTGGGCCGCGGATGGTCAATGTTCACAGCATGGCAGCCAGCAGGCCAACCGCAATCGGCACACTGAAAGGAACCCGGAACCGGGCCGAGTCCTTTGGTAGCAGCACTGCCGCCCCAGCCGCACGGTCATAGCGCCAATCAAAGGCGCAACGCAGATAATGCTTCAACCGCGCTGGATCCAGCTCACCGGCAATCAGCATCACCACTGCCATGACCACACCCGCCAGCGAAGTCACCCAGAGCAGCTCGAAAAGCCCGCCCCAGCCAACCACTGCGCCAGCGGCAAAGAGCATCTTGACATCGCCTCCGCCCGCACCACGCAGCAAAAACGGGATCAACAAAAACGCGCCAGCAACGCAGGCAGCGGCAAAGCCATCCAGAAACAGTGGTATCCCGCCGAAACCAGCTCTGAAAACCAGTGCCACAGCCGCGCCGCCCATTGTCCACAGATTGGGCAGTGTGCGCGTTTTGCAGTCACCCCAGGCAAGGCACCCCGCCCAAATCATAACAGCAACCACGGCGACAACCTTGTCAACAGGCATAGGCACTGACCTCCGTTCTGCCAATTATGAAATTAAAGGCGGGAGCGGAGCCATCACTCATGCATGCTGTCATGATAATCTTCAGCAGCCTGCGCATCCGTATCCTGAGTACTGCGAGTTTTATCCAACGTGGCCTTGGCCTCGCTGTGACGGGTGGTCGCGCCCTTGCCGGCAGTATCAAACATGCCGACAATTGTTTTGCCGAACATGGCCACTGCCACCACCACTGCCGCTGCAATCAGAACCGCGAGAATGACATACTCCATCATCACGCCGCCAGCACGATCACCCAGCAAACGCCGCAGCGCGCGCTGCGTTCTTCCTTTATTCCAGCTTTTCATAACTCGCTCCCTCCCCAGCGCAAACGCACGCCAGATCTTCCGCCCCGTTTGTTATGCTCCATGGTCAATCACGGCAGAGGCAGAGACAAACCGCTCATAACCATTCGATAAAGATCGACAAACATATTTCCCAGCAAGCCAAAATCCTCGCCTCCCAATGCGCCCTCCACATCAAAGGTGGACCCGGAAGGGTTGTAAAAATAGGTGGAGGCCCCCACCAGGGGTAATATAATCATCACTGATAAAACAACGTACTCCATCAAAACATCACCGGCACAATTTTGACAAAGTTCTTTCAGCGTAGCATTCAATTTGTTAAGCATCTGTTTCACTGTCAACGCTCCTCCGCTGTTCTCAGCGCATCTCACGCTGGTTCGCACTGGTTAACCAGTTAAAATGGTAGCACTCTTAGCGGATTGATACAACTGAATTAAATAAAATTATTTTAAGAAGAAAAAACTTATTGCTGACACGCGGCTGAAAGCAGCTCCAAGGTCACATAAATTGCGAAGTGATCCGAGTAGCCGGCAACAAAGCGGTCGCCGTAGCGCTTGCTCCTGACTCGCCGGTAGGGCAGCGGTGAGCCAAGCCCTGTGAAACAGATTTTTGCTGGATTGTGAACAGTATAGGAGCCTGGCTTAACCCTCCAGGGCGCGAGCGGCGCGACTCCGACCATGCCGCGGCTGGCGCTGATGGAATCCAGTGAGTTCCACTTTTCATGCGGCGCATAGTAATAGGTGGCCCGCGCTCTCGCCGGCAGAGCGGCTGCCAGATTATACAGCTTATTGGTGTTCTGCGCCTTTTGGAGCTCTTCCAGCGTGAGCAGAAACCCGGCTGTCTCAGTCAAAACAGCCTCATCAATATCGGCATTGAAATCGCCTGCTGCGAGGATGGCTGCGCCAGGGTTCCGGCTGAGCTTTAAATCAATAAAGTCGCGCACTGATTGCGCCTGCTGCTGGCGAATGAAATTGCTCTGTCCGGGTGTGCCCAGCTTTGATTTCCAATGATTGACCATGATTGTCAAAGCATGGCCATCAACTGAAAAATCACAGGCCAGCACATCGCGCTGACCTGAAATCGCGCGGAACCAACTGATATTCTCCGGCACGAACTTGGCCATGAGGGCCACATCAATCCCGCGCACATCACCGCCATCACGGTGGATGATCTCAGGCAACTTGAAATTGTGGTTTTTCAACAGTGTTGAGCGCAAGTCTTCCAGAACGCGGCGGTTTTCCACCTCAACCAGGCAGAGAATGGCGGGTTTAATTTCCGCAATAACCTCGGCCAGATGATCAAGTTTGACCTGATATCTCTGTTCGCTCCAATTCGCCCACCCCTGAGGGGTGTAGCCGTCATCGTGAGGGTTGTCAGGATCATCCTCGGTGTCGAAAAGGTTCTCCACGTTCCAACTGGCAACCACCAGCTCGCTCCCCTGGCCAGCCAGTGTCGGAATTGAAAGCAGCCATAGAACGAACAGGGCAAAGAGCACAAGAGTTCTCTGTTTGGCTTTGCCTATAAAACCGATTTTTGTCATAGGATTACCAGCATGTCATTGATCCAAGCTTCCGCGCTGAGAGTTTTCACTACCGAGGCTCAGAGGCTCACTGAGAGCTCCTGTGTTAAACACTCCCCGCAACGAGTGAGGGCACCACATCCAGCTCCATGGCTGCGGCTCCGGTCACACCGCCGCCGGCACCGGCGAGCCCGGCGATCATGGCCGCGTTATCACCGCAGAACCTGGGCTGGGCCAGCAGGATCGGCACTCCGGCCTCGGCTGCGACAGCGGTCAATCTTTCGCGCAGCCGGCTGTTGAGCGAGACTCCGCCCCCAACGGCCAGTGCCTTGTAGCGACCTGGAGCCAGGGCGGTGGCGCAGCGTTGCGCCAGTGCGTCCACAATTGCCTCCTGATAGGAAGAGACCACAGCGGCGACTTCAGCCTGATCCCGCGGCGGGTTTTTTCTCACATAGTACATCAGAGCGGTCTTGAGTCCGCTGAAGCTGACGCACAGCTCAGGGTTGAGCCCGCCCAGGATCGGGTTGCCGGCGCGCGGCGACCCTTTGGGAAAGTCAATCGTGCTGCAACAGCCTGCGCCTCGGGCAATTTTATCGATCACCGGGCCGCCGGGATAACCCAGCTCCAGCAGGCGCGCGGCTTTATCAAAGGCTTCGCCAGCTGCATCGTCGAGAGTCTGGCCGATGACCCGGCATTTGCGGGGAGCCGTGACCTCGATCAGAGAGGAGTGGCCGCCTGAGACCACCAGCGCCACGTAGGGGTAGAGCATCGCGGGCGCGGGTGCCTCGGGCGAGAGGAAAACCGAGTGGATGTGGGCCTCGATATGGTTAATTCCGATCAAAGGTTTGCCGGTACGCAGGGCCAGGCCTTTGGCAGCGGAGAGCCCGACAATCAAAGAGCTTGCCAGCCCCGGGCCGTAGGTCACGGCAATGGCGTCGACCTGCTCCCACCAAGCAGGGGCAACCTGCGTCTCCGTGCCACTGCCAAAGGCCTGCAGCATGGCAGTGCTGATCACACCGGCGATCTTCTCAAGGTGGCTGCGCGAGGCAATCTCCGGCACCACGCCGCCGTAGGGCTGATGCAGCGCCCCCTGGCTGTAAATAACGGTTGATAGCACACTCCTGCCATCAGCCACCACGGCCGCGGCTGTTTCGTCGCAAGAGCTCTCAATCCCCAGAACAATCACCCCGCCTCCCTCTGAGAGAGAAGCTCCATGGCCTTTTCCAGCTGCTTGTCATCAGGCTCCTCCGCCGCTTTTTCATCGGGTGTGCGCACACGATACGCCTCCTGGCGGTAATGGCGCTGGATCTGCCGCTGGTTGACTAATGTCAGCAGCACCTCGTGATCCGGCTCAATGCCCTGCCCGTGAATCAACGTGCCATTGGGGGTGTAGTAGTAACCGGTTGTCAAGCGCACCGCGCACTCAGGGCGCAGAGACATCTTGACCACGCTTTGAACCGAAGCCTTGCCAAAGCTCTTTTGGCCGACCAGCGTGGCCCGCCCGTTATCGCGCAGAGCGCCGGCAACCACCTCTGAGGCGCTGGCGCTGCCGCCATTGACCATGATCACCATTGGCAGATCACGCAGTTTATATCCCCGACCCCCAGCTGCATACTCATGCTCACTCTCTTCGCCCGAGCGGCTTTTTAAGGTCACGATCATCGAGCCCTTCTCCAAAAAAAGATCCGCGACACCAACCGCGGCGCTCAAGAGACCGCCCGGGTTATCGCGCAGATCAAAGATCAGCTTGCGGGCACCGGCTTTCACCAGTTCCCTCAAGGAGTCCTCCAGCTCATCGACCGTTGTGGCGGTGAACTGCTTCAAGCGAACGTATCCTATTTCCCCTTGCAGCATCCGGTAACTTTCGATGCAGGAGAGCTTGATGTCCTCGCGGAGCAACTCCACCTGCTCATGGGCTCCGTCCGCCCGCTCGACGGTCACCTTGACCGAAGTGCCGCTCTCGCCGCGCATTTTTGTGACTGCATCCTCAAGCGAGAGGCCGCGCAACGAGTCACCATCAACCGATGTAATGGTATCACCAGCCTTGATCCCGGCCTTCAGAGCAGGCGAGTCTTGCAAGGGGGCAATCACCTTGACCCCCTGGTCGCCGCTCTCCACATTCACCCCAATGCCGACAAACTTTCCACGGGTAGTGTCATCCAGCGACTTTAACGACGCTGGTGGCAGGAATGAGCTGTTTGGATCAAGATCCTGCAACATGCCACCAATGGCGGAGTAAACCAAGTCAGTGAAGTTGCTGTCCTCCACATAGTAGCGCTTGACCAGCAGCAACGCTTCGGTCAAGAGTGCCAGATCTTCAAAATCAGCCACCTGCTCATCCGGGCTTTGCACCGGAATGTTTTTCTGCCGAATGGCCGAGAGTGTCGACTCCGGTGTGGCGACCGAGCGGCAACCGCAGATAAGGGCCAACAGCAGAGTGATGCCGGTTTTGCGGAGAGCCTGGCTTGCGGCAACTCGCTCCATCGATTTTATTACCAGAACTTCCACCATGATTTTTTTCCCTCCCCGCCCGTCTCCTCAACACCCTCACCATAGAGGGCACGCACCCTTTGAGATGCCGAAACCTCTGGATCCAGGAGACGGTTGCGGTCAGCGACTTCAACGCTGTTCGGCAATGACCATAAGACCGTCCAGAAGAAGGCATCCTGTGTGGCGCGGTGAACCACTGTCACCTCGCCGTTCAAAGCAATATCCAACTTAGGATCGCTGGCTTTCAAATATTGACCGAGATCAATGGTATCCCAAATAATGCCTGTGGGCTCATCCTCTATTTTCAAAAACAAGCGCTCCGAGCGGTTGCGGTCCCAGTGTACGAGCTTGAAGACCCGCTTGAGACGCTGATCGCTGACAAACATCTGGATGCCCTCTTTGATCGGCATGCCGGTCACAACATCAAAGCTCTTTTTGCTCGACTCATAGCGCACATTATCATGCACAAAGATCAACTGGGCAAAGTACTGCCCTTGTTTGGTAATCGGATACCATTTGTCGATTTCAAGCTTGGTTGTGAAAGTGGCGCCGGGTTTCAGCTCAAAAGGCTTACAAAAGGGCGCATCTGTCAACAGTTGCAGTTCGTTATAACGCGCGCCATGGGTAATTTCAACCACAAATTTGTCGGTTCCGTCAACAGGGTTGACTTTGATTGTGTCCCGCCCGTCATTCTGCAATTCCAATTGCACCACCACCGACTCACCACTTACAAAAACACTATAAGCCGGCGTAAGCGCCATCTTGAATTGCGCTGCCGCAGAGGTTAAAACCGCCGCGCCGGAGATAAAAATCGCCAATAATTTAACCATAAAACCCACTGTTACGAATTGTCAATACAGCTCAAAAGCCCTGATTAACAGAATCCTAAACTGCTACTGCCTGAAAACCTAAACCACTGCATCATTAGGGATGCTAATTCTCTCATTTATTTAAGCCGCATTATACACTGGATAGAGGCGGGTTGAAAAGGTTTTAAGGTTGAAAGTATTCAATTGCAATTTCCACTCAACAAGATTACCATTCAGTGCCTTTAACCATTCAACCCCTTTAACCGTCTCCGAACTATGTCATTGGAAATTTTATTCACAGGCACTGGAACATCGGTTGGCATTCCTATGATCGGCTGCCACTGTCCGGTTTGCACCTCCAGCGATCCGCGCAACACCCGCTGGCGCAGCAGCGTCTATATCCGCACAGCCAAAACCGCGGTGGTGATCGACACCCCGCCGGATTTCCGACAACAGATGCTCCAGTTCAAAATCGAGAGGCTCGACGGCGTGGTTTTCACACATGCCCATGCAGATCATTTTCTGGGATTTGACGACATTCGCCGCTTCAACACCCTGAAAAGCGCTCCGATTGCCGCTTATGCCGATCCGGTGACACTGGCGGAGATCCGCAGTGTCTTTCATTACATTGGCAACAAACCCTCAGCCCAGGGGCTTTACCGTCCCCTGATCAACTTTCACGAGGCGGTGGAACCATTCCAGATTGGCGACCTTCGCTTCACGCCGGTTGAGGTTTGCCATGGTGTGCGCATGACCGGATATCTTGTGCAAACAGCGCAGGCCTCAATTGGCTATGTTCCTGATTGCTGCGGCATGCCGGATGAGGCGATAAAAACCTTTAAAGGTGTTGACCTGATGATCCTCGACGCGCTGCGCTACCGCCCGCACCCAGCGCACTTCTGCGTACGCCAGAGCCTCGAGGTCTTGGAGAAGATCGGCGCCAAACGTTCGTGCCTAACCCACATCTGCCACGACATTGAGCATGCGACACTGGCGGCAGAGCTCCCCCCCGGGGTTGAGCCAGCCTATGACGGGTTGCGGATCAGGCTGCCGGGCGCGGCGGGGAGTGCTGCGCCTGACACAGACAAAGTTCACGCTAGCCGAGTACAACGCGAGTCGGCGTTGTAGGGCGCGGTCCATGTGACCGCGCCGCCCGAACGACAGGGTTGTGCAGACTTCAAACTTCAGATCACTGGACATAGGGATCAAAATGGTTGCACTTTAATTTTTGAAACCACAAGGAACCTAGGCCCTTTGTGGTTAAAAATAAGCTACGCACCCCTTTCGTGCTTTTCACTCGCGCTTCGTGCCCTGCGCTGTGGGAGCTCCGACTGGGCACTCCTTAGCCCACCCATGCTTTGACCAGCTCCACAATCGTCTCCAGTGCGTCGGCCTCGTCAATGGTTCGCAGGCGCTCGCCCTTGACATAGAGCACGAATTTCCCATCACCACCTGCCACCGCGATATCGGCCTCACGGGCCTCGCCCGGGCCATTGACCACGCAGCCCATCACAGCCACATGCGGGCGTGGCGCACGCGGGTGCTCAAAATAGTAGCGTTCCAGCCGCTCCTCCACGGCAGTGGCCAAGGCCGCCACGTCCACCCGCGTGCGGCCACAGGTTGGGCAGGAGGTGACTGAAGCACCCGGCGCGCGCAAATCGAGCGCACGCAACAGCTCCACCCCCACGCGCACCTCCTTGACCGGCTGATCAGTCAGCGAGACACGAATGGTGTCGCCAATGCCGTCCAGCAGCAAGGCGCCGAGCGCCACGCTGGAGCGTACTGTGCCGGGCAGAAAGGTGCCGGCCTCCGTGACCCCCAGGTGCAGCGGATAATCACAGCGTTCAGCGAGCAGGCGGTAGGCCTCGACTGTGCGCAGCACATCAGAGGCCTTGACCGAAATTTTGATCTCGTGGTAATCCAGGGCCTGGATCAGAGCCACATGACGCAGGGCGCTCTCCACCAGCGCCGCGGCGGTGGGTGCGCCGTGGCGCATTAAAATATCTTTTTCCAATGAGCCGCCATTGACCCCCACGCGGATCGGTATGCTGCGCGGGCGCGCGGCATCTACCACGGCCTTCACACGCTGATCCCCCCCGATATTCCCGGGGTTGATCCGCAATCCATCCGCGCCAGCCTCGATTGCGGCCAGGGCCAGGCGAAAGTCAAAGTGAATATCGGCAATCAAGGGAAGGGGAGATTTTTTTCTGATTGATTTAAAAACCGCGGCTGAAGCCAAATCAGGCACAGTCAACCGGGCAAGATCGCAGCCGATCTCCGCTGCCTCAACAATCTGGCGCAACAGGGCTGGCTCATCCAGCGGGTGTGCGTTGGTCATGGTCTGGACTGATATCGCCGCACCGCCGCCGACCAACACGCCGCCAACTGATATCTGCCGGCAATCTCTGCGCTTGAGGATCATGGCTGTTCGCTGATCTCCTCGGCTTGAGCCGCCTTTTCGGCTGCCGTGCCTTTAACCCGTCTGCCAATATCACGGTAAACCAGAAAAGCCATGAGCGTGATGAGGATAACCGCAAAGACATTCACCAGACCGGCAACCACCTTGGGGTGCGGTTTACGGCGCGTAATGATCTCAAACAGGGCAAAGCAGACATGGCCGCCGTCCAGAACCGGCAGCGGCAATAAATTCAGAATTGCCAGATTGATACAGAGCATCCGCAGCAATCCGAGTGATTCCAGCCATCCACTGCGCACAGAGTCATAGAGCATCGTGATAATCATCACAGGGCCGCCCAGATTCTTGGCGATCGCCCCGCGCTCACCCACAGATTTGGGAGCAACCAAACCATTCAAAACTCGAAAGACGGAGAGACAATCCCACTTCAACTGCGCGTAGAACTCTTTATGAGCCATCCAGGGCTTTACAGGAAGCTGCTTCTGATCCCAGGCAATCCCGACCAGCACACGTTGATGCTCCTCGCTGTAGCGCGGGGTCACCTCGGCATTTAACTTTTGCCCATTGCGCAGGATTGTCAAGCTGACCGGCTTCTCGCCGTTCTTCTCGATCAAACCTGAAAAGTGTGAAGAGCCCAGCACAGGGGTGTTGTTCATGGTCATAATGGTGTCGTTGACCTGCAAGCCGGCGCTCTGAGCAGGTGAGCCTTCAACAACTTCCCCGACAATGCTCTGTCCATCCGGGAAGACCCCTTCGAGCATCTGCATGCCCATCACATTATTGGTTGAAAAAGAGAGGTTGATGTTTTCCACGGCGCCCTGACGGTCGACTTTAAACTCAGCGGAGCCTGATCCGCCGGCCAGTTGAAACTCGACCAGCATATCATACCAGCTCTCCACCTTGGTGTTATTGATTGCCAGAACCTTGTCCCCCTGCCGTAAACCAGCCTGATAAGCCTCGCTGCTCTCCTCCACATAGCCGATCCGTGAGCTGGTAACCGAGAGAAACTCACCAGGCCACAGCGCGATCACCGCGGCCAGAATCACAGCCAGCACCACATTGCCTAAAGGGCCGGCAATCGAAACAATAATCCGCTTCCAAGGGGCCACATCCGGCAGCGCGGGGGCTGTGTCATCGGTGTTGTCATCGTCGCTGTTGCCGCCCTGCACCCGCTCCATGCCCGAGGGGTCGAGCTGCGGCAGGGCCACATATCCGCCAAAGGGGATGGCGCTGATCTTGTACTCGCAGCCATTGACCTTTTTTTTCCAGAGTGCGGGGCCAAACCCGATTGAAAAAGCGTCCACCTGCAACCCCAGCCAGCGGGCAGCCAGAAAGTGACCCAGTTCATGGATGAAGACAGCCAAACTGAATAAAAGCGCCACACCGAAACCTGATAAAATCTTTGCTAAAATCTCCACATTCACCTCATTGAGCCATTGGCCATCTAAACCAAGGGCAATCTTTAAAAGTGGAAATAATAACATGCCTCATATGCGTTCGTCCACAGTTATAGTCAAATGTAGATTTTAGCTGACGAAACTCAAGCTAAAATGTTAACCTTAAAACATCTTTAGCATAAAACCACTGCAAAATTGAGGCAGGGCCTAAACAGCATGGTTTTGGCACACCTGGAAAGGAAAATTCGCTGAATGAAAACCAAGCCCATGCTGGGTCGCTTCAGTCTATACGGGTTTCTTAAAAACCAGCAGTACTACGATCCATTCTTAATCTTGGCCTTTCGGCAGATGGGGCTCTCCTTTTTTATGATTGGGATCCTGGTCGGGTTCCGTGGAATCATTGTCAACCTGATGGAGATACCATCCGGTGTTACGGCTGACCTGTTTGGAAGGCGTAAGGCTATGATACTCAGCTTTGTCTTCTATATTGTCAGCTTTGTGATATTCGGGCTGACGGGTATTGCCGCAACCCATTGGATCAGCTCAATGTCTGCAATCATGCCGCTCCTGTTTGGGGCCATGTTTTTTTTTGCGATCGGCGATGCTTTCCGCACAGGTACGCATAAGGCCATGATCTTCACCTGGCTTCGATCGGAGGGGCGGGAGCAAGAGCGGACAAAGGTTTACGGGTATACCCGCTCCTGGTCCAAGCTGGGCTCGGCTCTCTCGGTAATACTGGCGGCGATATTCGTGTTTTCCACCAGCAATTTTATATACATCTTTTTCTTTTCCATTATTCCTTATGTTCTGGGTATAATTAATTTTTCGGGGTATCCGAGCGAGGTAGACGGGTATATTCAAAAAGGCATTTCGGGCAGAGAGGTGATGCTCCACCTGAAGGAGGCTTTGACTGTATCGGTAAAACAGCCCCCTTTGCGGCGCCTTATTCTTGAGTCAATGGGATTTGAAGGGTTTTTTAAGGTGGTAAAGGATTATCTGCAGCCAATTCTCAAGGCAGCAGCCGTGCCTCTGACCGCAGCTCTTCTTATAAGCGGCGATTTAAGTGAGCAGCAGCAGGCGGCGCTGCTGGTGGGACCGGTCTACTTTGCGCTGTACCTGCTTTCCGCTCTGGCCAGCCGCAAGGCACACATACTGGTTGACAAGCACGGCAGCGAAGATCAGACGGCCCGCTGGCTGTGGCTGATATCACTGTTGATTCTGGTGACTCTGGTGCCTGCTCTCTATTATGGCTGGTTCGTGGTCGTCATCCCGGGTTTTATTTTGCTCTATGTGCTGCAGAACCTCTGGCGCCCTGTACTGATCAGCCGCTTTGACGCATACTCGGACGAAACCATGGGAGCAACTATCCTCTCCATTGAGTCGCAAGCCAAAAGCATAGCCACTATGATCATCGCACCCGGGCTGGGTTATGCGGTGGATCTAATCAAGGCGCACGGAATCGGCTCTCTGCCGTTCTGGCCTGCGGCTGTTTTCGGCGTGATTGTGTCACTGCTTTTTTGGGTTACAGCAAAAACGCCAAGTCGCAGGGATATTTCACCTTAAAAGCGGTGTTGCCGTTAGTTGTCAGCTCCGAAAGTTGCGGAAGTCAGCAGAAGATTGGGAGATCAAAAACGAGCCTATCCAGCCAAGCATTAATAGCATATCAGGTTGCCCAAGGCCACCCATTGTCGCTAACCGCCAGACCAGCAATGCCGTGAATACCCTGAAGCGCTGTTGTACCAAGGCACTCGGTGTTTGCACCGCCGTTCATGAAGAAGCGTGCTTTGCCGCTTTTAATTTGAAAAAGCGCCCGACCAGCTCCCGGCCCTGTATATTGGCCGGCGATAACTTTTTCCGCAGCAATGATCAGCACAAGTATAAAAGTTCTCATCAGCTTCATCATAATCTCCTTTTTTAAAAGGGGCCACCCACATTATTCAGTCCTCTTGGTATCCGTACAAAGATCGCTCAACTCTTTACGCACTGCATATTACAGGAATGCTCGTAAGTTGACAACCTACCCATATTTAAATTTCACCCTATCACTGTCGCATCAGCAAAGTCAAACCTAAACAAAATAAAATGAATGTCGGCAAAGGGGATGATAGGGTGCCCGCTATGAAAGTCAGTTAGTCTCTGAGTTTATTCATGCCACTCGACAGGGCCAAATCGGGGTCATCAGACCTTATATTAGTAGTTAAGGATTGACGCACGATTTAAGGCTGGGCTAATGTGGAACCATGGCAAAAAAACTGCGAGTTGAATATCCCGGCGCGATTTATCATATTACCCATTGTGACAGTGGGAAGATGCTGATATTTTCCGATGACCATGACCGCGAGAGGTTTCTCCTGCGGCTGGCTGAGAGCCTTGATACATATAATGTCAGGCTTTATATGTTGAATACGGCCCTGTTCTCGCTATGATTGAGGGTAGGGATGTTGTTGAAGATGCTCTGCGAATTCGCCGGTTTGACTCAACGCCAAGTCGCAGGGATAATTGTTTACCGGCTCAAAGGGTTACCGCTCTTGTCCATGTTGGCCGGGATATCATCTGTGAGGACTCCGCGGACGTCACCTGGATCATAAAACTGCCACACCTTGACTGAGGCCACCGATATTGTCGATTCAGCCCACGGCGCGAGTCCTCCCCATCTCGGAAACCAAACGCCTATGTTAAGCTGTGCCGCCATTGCCGGGACATGGGTAAGGTTCTTTCCTACAAAGCGTCCATCAATGAAGTGGGTGACCTCTTTGCCCATGTAAACCGCATACTGATCCTTGCCAAGACGCTTCAGCGGATTGCCGCAGTACTTAGAGAAGCTAATTGCTTTATCTTGAACCCACCAAAATCCGCCAGACATTGTAACTTGACTGTCGGTGACTCCATCCAGAGCAACGAGATGTGTGCGCCATATCGAGGTAAATACGTGATATTTGCCGTCGATGGCACTCTTCGTGCAAAACTGCAAGCTTTGATGGTTTCTGTTAAGAAATGTGTTGTACAGGCCACTCTCCAGCTCCTGTCCTTTCCCAAATTCCGGGAAATCAATTTCAGACCAGTATTCATTCTTTACATATGGGTTATAAAGTGGATTACTTTGGTTGAAGTCCTCTGGATCAGAGTTACCAGCGCCCACCCACCTGTAAGCATAGGTCCATATTGCAGGAACCATTCCAATTGGACGTTTTGGATCCTCGGGCCCATCGGGATTTGTGCTTTCAGAGCCAATCTTCATAACAACCTCGTAGCGTCCCGAAGCGAAGAACGACTTTGACACAATCACTCCTCCAACACGCTGCACGTTCCCCTTCCAGCCAGTAACCGAGCCTGCGTAGCGATCACCGTGACCCCGGCACACAAGCACATTCTTGGTCACGCTGCCCACTATGTCCTGCGCGATAAAGACATTCTGGGACACCACGCCGTGATTGCCCTCGCCCCAGCGTTTATGAAGGGCGTACCACTTATCTGAATCAATACGCCCCGTTGACCAATCTTCTTCAAAGACTAGCTTAGCACCTTGAGGCATCGTCATGCCGGGTGCCGGATCACCAGCGGCAAATCCAGCAATTGTCAGAGCCCCGAAACATATACAAATTAAAATCACATTCATATTTTCATTAGTTGCTATTCTCAACTCCTGATCACAAACTGTTCAGCCAGTACCACGACCTCCCGCACATCACACAACCCCTTTTGGTTGCGGCGACCAGTTGCTTTTAGCATAAATCCCTCAAACCACAATGAGACTCAAGTGATTATTTCACTTAAAAGCGCCCCATGGCCGCGAACTTCTGATAGCGCTGTTCGATCAGATCATCCAATGTCAACTTGCCAAGCTCAGCCAGCTCTTTCAGGATCGCCTTTTTGACAGAGGCAATTGCCGCCGCCGGTTTTTTGTGCGCTCCGCCGGCAGGCTCGCTGATAATGGAGTCAATCACACCGAGTTCCAGCAGATGCTCGGCGGTGATCTTCAGCGTCTCAGCGGCCAATGGCGCTTGCGAGCCGTCGCGCCACAGAATCGAGGCGCAGCCCTCAGGTGAGATCACCGAATAAACAGCGTTCTCAAGCATCAGAATCCGGTCGCCGACCGCAATGCCCAGCGCGCCGCCGCTGCCACCCTCGCCGCAGACAACCACGACAACCGGAGTTTTGAGGCGGGCCATGAACTCGAGGTTGTGCGCAATGGCCTCGGCCTGGCCGTTGGCCTCGGCCTCGGAGCCGGGATAGGCGCCGGGGGTATCGACCAGCGACACCACCGGCAAACTGTATTTCTCCGCCAGTTTCATCAGGCGCATGGCTTTGCGGTAGCCCTCGGGGCTGGCCATACCGAAATTGGCTTCAATGTTTTCTTCAACACTGCTTCCTTTGCGGTGGCCGATCAGCACCACGCGCTCGTTGCCGATGGTTGCGAAGCCGCCGATCAAGCTGCGGTCATCGCCGAACAGACGGTCGCCATGCAGCTCGATAAAATCATCGCACATGGCCTCAATGTAGGCGGTGATATTGGGGCGTTCCGCGTGGCGCGCAAGCTGCACAATCTCCCAGGCGGTCAGTTTTTTCTGTGTTTTCTTAGCCATAAAAATTCCCAGTTAAAGTTGTTGAAATTCGTAGAAATTAAAATCCAGCGTAGCGCAGAATCTTTGCCAGAAAGGCCTTCATCTCCTTGCGCGGAACAATGTGGTCAATAAAGCCGTGCGCCATCGTGTACTCCGCGGTCTGGAAATCATCGGGCAGCTTCTGCTTGATGGTCTGCTCAATCACCCGCCGTCCGGCAAAACCGATCAAAGCCTTGGGCTCCGCGATGTTCAGGTCGCCGACCATTGCGTAACTGGCTGAGACACCACCGGTGGTCGGGTCGGTCAAAACCGAGAAATAGGGCAATCCAGCCTCTTTGACCTTGGCGATCGCCGCGCAGGTTTTGGCCATCTGCATCAACGAGACAATCCCTTCGTGCATGCGGGCGCCGCCCGAGGCGGAGACGATAATCAAAGGGCGATGAAGCGTCACGGCCTTTTCAGCTGCAAGCAGAATCCGCTCACCAGTGCCGCTGCCAAGGCTGCCGCCCATAAAGGCGAAGTCCATCACACACAGCACCACGTCCGAACCCTCAATGGCGCAGGTGCCGGTCAGAACCGCCTCGCCCATGCCGGTTTTCTGAATCGCGGCCTGTGACTTAGCCGCATAGCTGCCGCTCGCGTCTTTGAACTTCAGCGGGTCATTAACACTCACAGCCGCGTTAATCTCTTCAAAGGTACCGATGTCGGTCAGCAGTTGAACACGCTCCCGACAGTTAAGACGCGCGTGGTGGTCACACTTGGGGCAGACCTTGCAGGCATCCGCCCACTCTGCTTTGGCCACATAAGTGTTGCACTTGGGGCAAACCGCCCATAGTGCCGCGGTCGGAACCCGCAGCGGCTCTTGAGCCGGATTTTCAAACCATGCCATAATCGTTATCTCCTTTGTTGCTAAAAAATCGGTCTTTAAAAACGTGTTGTAATTAGGACTGCTCGCCCTTTATTCGCGATCAGTGGAACAATATCATAAAAATTATCCTGTTCGCAAGCCTGCCGCAAGGCGCGCAGCATTTAACTCGGGTGGGGCGTGCCTTGCAGCTTGCATTGTATGACACTATCGCTTTGCCGGCGCGTTTTTGACCTGGTGACCTGGTGGCTTGGTGACCTGGTGGCATTGCTGACTGACCTCAGCCTCCGATTCAGCGCTCCTTCGGGTTCAATAAATCCGCGTCAGGGTACTCCGAAAAATTCATTTTATCATCTTGGTAAAGCGCCTTGGCCATTACATACACCATTGAAAAGAGACAGCAGACCGAGAGCGGGATCAAGGAGCGCCAGAAGGTGAAGAGATCCTCGATCACCCAGTTCCATAAGATCAGCCAGAGAAAGCCGGCAGCGTAGGATGCCAGCAGGACTGAGAACCATCTGAGCTTACGACGAATCATCAACTTGAGTGCTAAGACCGCTGCCACCAGCAGCGGGGCGGAGACCCATGAAACGTAAAAAGAGAGCTTGACCATGTCGCGGGCCAGCACTGAAAAATTGTTACCTGAGAAGAAAAGAGGAAAGAAATAGGTGAAAACAAAAGCAGGCGGAGTGACAAAGACAATCAGCGCCAGATCCAAAAAGGTCCGCATCATCTGTTTAAGAGTTTGTGAAACGTCCATCACTGCACCTCATAGTTGAGCACTTCGGCGAATATCGCCGCAATGCCGGCTTTCACCTCTGCCATATCAAGCACCGTATCCGACAAATGCTGCAGAGATGTCGCTCCCACCCCCTGCAAACCACAGGCCACAATGCCGCCGTAGTCACTCAAACGGGTATTAACATTCAACGCAAACCCATGCATTGTGACTTGGCGCGAGACTCGGATACCCAAAGCCGCGAGCTTACTGTTGCCGACCCACACCCCGCGGTTGCGTCCATCACGCCCGGCGTTCACCCCATAGAGTGCGGCGACTCGGATCAGCACCTCCTCCAAGGCTGTCAGATATTCGAGAACTTTAAGGCCCTGCTCCCCAAGATGCACGATTGGATAACCCACCAGCTGACCTGGCCCATGATAGGTCACATCTCCGCCGCGCGAGGTTGTGACCAGCTCAATGCCCTGTTCGGCGAGTGCCTCGGCGTTCCAAAGAACATGTTCTTCCGAGGCGGAGGTTCCGAGTGTGTAAACAGGGCGATGCTCCAGCAACAGCAAGGTGTCAGGGATCTCGCCCGCCACCCGTCGGGCATGCAGCCTCTGCTGCATCTCAAAAACATCCTGATATCCCTGGCCAATGCCAAGGTCGATGATAGATAAAACTCCTGCCATTACTCCAACCTAAAAAGGGCCATCACACATGTTGTATGATGACCGATCGTTAGTCGCGCTGCCAAAGGCTGAGATCTGCTGAGATGCGCGCAGTCAAACAGACTACGCGGCAGGCTTCATGCAGCACTCAGGCCATTTTAGAAATATTGGCTGAAACGCGAGATTTTCTGCGGCTGACGGTGTTCTTAGCCATCACACCCTTTTTGCACGCTTTATCCAGCTGCGAAGTTAGAGCTGAAAACTGTTTTTCAGCCTCTTCTTTGCTGCCACCTTCAATTGCGGCCAAAACCTTCTTGTTGGCTGTCAAAACACTGCTTTTGACTGCGCGGTTAAGTGTGTTACGCACCTCGGCCTGCTTATTACGCTTGATTGCACTCTTGATATTCGCCATTAATTATAGCTCCTCAATTCCAGTTTTCGGGAATACATAAAAGGGGCATTATACACCTTTCAACCCCAGTTGGTCAACCGCCAGAGAGAATAATCAATGATTATTTTAATCCGCGCGGCTGACAGCTCAAATTGCCTCTTCAATCGCCTTGATCAAAGCATCCGCGCGCTGCAGTCCAGTGAACTGCTTCACGATCGCGCCATCCTTGAAAAGCAGGATGGTGGGAATACTCTTGATTGAATATTCGGCGGCCAAGTTCTTGTTATCGTCGACATTGACCTTGGCGATCCTGGCTTTGTCAGCCACTTGCGCTACAACCTGATTCTCCAGAATCGGTGTCTGCATCTTGCAGGGACCGCACCATGGGGCCCAGAAATCCACCAGAACAATGCCGCTCGCAATGGTCTCCTTGAAATTACTCTCGGTTAACTCTAAAATACTGTTTGCCATTTTGTTACTCCATTTCTTTATTGTTTAACTTCTTGCTTATAACTTAAATCAGTGGCGGGTGGCGTGTGTCCAGTGGCGGGTGGCGTGTGCCAACTCTAAGCTGTTTTTTTTGACCGGGTGACCTGGTGACCGGGTGACCTGGTGACCGGGTGGCTTTGCTTACTGGCCCGACTCCGATGCAGTTGGCTTTCAGGTTACCTCAGCGTTTTTTGAGGCGCATTATGCGCTTCCACCCGATATCAGGTGCCTGTTTTTTTGGTGGCGGACTGCGCAATTTTCTCAAGCTCATCCCGTTCAAAGGGCACCAGCTCCTGCTGACGGCTTTTGACCTTGTGGATCACCTCGCGCGCCAGCTCCAGGTCGCCCTTGGCCACCAGAACCCGGGCCAGAGTGATCTGCACCCGCAGATCATCGCTGTTCAGCGAAACCGCTTTACGCACAGCTGATTCAGCCTCGTCTAATTTCACATTGGCATCCACCAGCACTGAAGCCAATGTCTCCCACGCAATATATTCGTCAGGCAGCATCTGAGCCGCGTCGCGCGCGAACCTCTCGGCATCATCGAATTTCCTTATCCGGCGCAGAGTCTCGGCCAGATCATTCAAGGCCGGGTAAATTGGTTTAGCGTCAACGCTGCGCCGCAAGAAATCCTCGGCCTCGCCATAGGCGCCCTCGCGCAGACGCAAGGAGCCCATCACATAGTTGCCCAGCGAGTGCTTACGATTCACGCGCAGCACCTGGCGCGCGTGCAGCAGCGCTGATTCACGGTCGTTCATGCGGATATCCAGGTCAAGGATGACATCATTGAGATAGACCGCTGACTGGTTCAACCTGGCAGCCCGGATAAAACCTTCGCGGGCGGCGCGTAGGAATTTATCCCCTTTCTTCATGGCAGTCATGGCGCGTGTGATCTGCACAAAATAGTTATCAATGGTGCCCGCGATTTTCTCCATTTTCGGGATGATCAGCGTTTCAACCTCAGTGACCTCATCATTCTGCAACTGCAAATGGGCCAGCAGGGCCCAGGCATTGAGGTTCTTGGGCTGCAAATCCGTGGTTTGCTGCAAGACCAGGCGGGCCTTGGCAAAATCATTGTTCATAAGGTGCACAAAAGCCCATTCCAGGCCGCCGGATTCGCGGCTGTCAGTGGTTTTGGCCGCTTTTTCAAACCATTCGCTGGCGCTCTTAAAAGCTCCGTCCTTGACCGCCAGCTGGCCCATGCCGATCAGTGCGCGTCGGTTGTCGGGGTCCTTGCTGATAATCTCGCGATAAACCTCTGCCGAAGCCTCGGCCCTATCGGTCATCGCGTAGATCGAAGCCAGGGAGTTAAGATTTTGAACGCGCTCATCTGCGGGGAGCAGGTTGATCGCCCGGTTAATGCCAGCTAAAGCGGCGTGGGTCTGGCCTGAGAGCGCCCACCCATGGCCCATCTCCGCGAAAATTTGGGCTGAGCGAACATAGCCGTAGTAGCGGGAGAGTGACCAGAGCGGATAGCGGTGCTTCAGGTTGGCAACAAAGTCCGCCAACTCCCTTTCAATGGCATCGCGGTATGGATCAGCGATTTTAACCCCCCTGCGCGCCATCTCAAAGCGGTTGATCATGGCGGAGACGTTCTCGGGGTCGACTTCGCTGTGTACCTTAGAATAAACCTTAAACGCCTCTTCATCGCGGCCCAGATCCTCCAGCATCACGCCCAAGTTGTTTCCAATAAAGCCCAAGTGGCGGCGCAGGTTGGCAGCCATCCTTGCAGTTGGGTCATTATCACCCTGCTTGACTTTTGGCAGAGCCGCCAACATCATATCCCAAAACGCAAAGTACTCCTTTTGAAAGGATTTCTGCTGAAACTCTTTAATATCCTTACAGCCGCCGAAATACAGATAATTCGGGTATGGTGAAAGCCCGGCTGAATACCAGAAGTCCGGCACACCAAAAATCGCAACTTTCTGCGCCACATCCGCGTCCATTGCGAACCAGTCCTGCACAAAAGGAAGAATGCCCAGTTTCAAGGTGTTTTTCATGCTCGCCAGATCAGCGCCTTTAAACAGCCCCTGCTGTTCGATCAGCCGTTCTACGGAACGCAGATAATGCTGGTCCAGATCCTTATGCAGACAGATCAGATGCAGCTCCTGGCCGCGATCCTTGGCCATAATCTGCAAGTGCGGATCAAGCGTTCCATCGGTGATAAACCAAGTACGCTCGCCCATCAAGTCAAGCGTCTCAGCGGCAAATTTATCAGCGAAGTGGCCGCGGTTCGGCTTGCACTCAAAGGCGTTGACAATGGCTGCCAGAAGCACAAGCACCGCTGTGGGCCAGGTGAAGATCATGCCCATCCAGGTGCCCGCTTTGCTGGTGGATCTTGTGACCGCGTGTTTGCGGTTATCACCTTTCGACTTGAGCAGGAGATACCAGTAGGCAAAGAGATAGCCAGCGACCATGGCCACCATGGCGTAGCAGAAGACCGGCAAACGCCCTCTGGGCTGCTGTATGGCCCAAGGCGAGATGGCAGAGTTGGTCAGGGTGATCACAACCAGCACCATCAGGATCATATGCAGCAGATATTGACTCCACGAACGCTCATTGTTCAGCGCGCGCCCCGATGCAAAACCGGCGGCAACCCAAGGCACAGCAGAGGTGAACAACAGAAACAACCAACTGACACGGGGCAATCCAGAGCGCAGCTCATTGACCTGGAACCGCCAGACACCCACCAGCACTGACATAAGGTTTTGGTGTCCGAGCAGCGCGACCTCACTGGAGTTGTAAAAACGATGGGCAAAGAGATAGTAGAGCGACAGACCACCAAGCGCGACTGCCCCCATCCACGTCACTTTGAACAGACTCAACGAGCCATCCTTGAGCAAAACATAGATCAAAAATATCAGAAAGACCGGTGTCAGTGGAACAAAGTAGACTGACTGCACAATCGAGGCACCTGCCAAAAAAGCAAATACAACCAGGAGCAGTTGCCAGCGGTGCATGGCATATTCCACCAGCAGAAAAGCCATCACACACGCCAGCATCAGATTAAAGCTGTCAACCATCAGGTGCGTGGCCGCGTTCCAAACCGGAACCGCAAAGAGCAGTGCCAGCGCGGTGACCAGCGCACCTATGACCGCTGCCGAAGCGGCATGCTCGCTGTAGTGCTCTTCATAAATCACATCATAGATCAGAAACGAGACCAAGCGGTAAATCAAAGCCACCGCAATTGCCACGCAGAGAGCACTAAAGAGATTCAAGCGCACTGCCAGTGAGAAGAGCGGAACCGAGCTCAGCCACCCCACAACCGCGCCCCACAGGGGATAAACAGGCAGTGTGTTGGGCTCAATCCCGCTGAAAACCGCCATGTATTTGGCTGACACCCCTGGATAGACACATTGCGAGAGAGTCAACGCGTAAATCACAAAAGCAAACAAACCCAAGCCCGAAGAGAGAAGCAGATCGACCTTTTTCTTTTTCGCGGGGATCTCTTTAAAACCGTTAAAACCCATAGTTGCCACCTTTTAAGTTAAACCTTGTATCAAACTTGACGCTCATAGCATAACACACTTACTCACCAAACTTACAGATATTACAGGAACGGCAGTCCATCTCCAGCGGCAGAGGGGCGGCGCCGCCTCGGGCACGCGCCGCCACGGCCTGAATATGATTGATGAAGCCAATGATCAGCCCCAACGTGATAAACCCGCCCGCCGGCAGAACAAAGAGCACCATCGTGTTGTTATGAATGCCGCTCAGCGCGACCTCGCCCCAGAGTGTGATAGAACCAGCGCCCAGTAACTCACGCACGGTGGCAATGATCGACAACGCCACCGTGAAACCAACCCCCATGCCAACTCCATCCGCCATACTGTAAACCACCGCGTTCCTGGAGGCAAAGGCCTCGGCCCGCCCCAGAATAATGCAGTTCACCACAATCAACGGAATGAAAATTCCCAAGCTCTCTGCCAGTGCCGGCGCATATGCCTGCATCAGCAGGTCAACCACAGTCACAAACGTGGCGATCACCACAATAAAACATGGAATACGCACTGCAGCCGGGATCACTCCCCGCAGCATGGAGATGACCATGTTAGAGCAGACCAGCACAAAGGTGGAGGCCACCCCCATGCCTAAGGCGTTCTCCAGCGAGGTGGTCACTGCCAACGTCGGGCACATACCCAGCAGAAGCCGGAAAATCGGGTTCTCCCTAAACAAACCGCGGGTTAAATCGGTCACAAACTTCATAACGTCTCCACTGTATCATTAAAACCTGCTTGCTCGCTAATTAATTTCTCTTAGTATGTCAAATTTACGCTGTAAAAGCAAACCGTGAATTGGCTCAAAACGCGACATGCACATGGGGCAGCGCAGTGCGGATTCGTTCCCGCTCAGCATCCGGCAGCGGACACCGAGCCAGTGAAAGCGCTTGCAGCTCTGTGAACGCGGCGAGATTATCGGGCAGCTTGGCAATCTTGCAATTGTCAAAATTGAGCTGACGCAGCTTAGGCAAAGCAGTCAACCACACAGGGAACTCGCTCACCGGGTTGCCGCTCAGGTCAATGTCCTCCAGCAGCGGCATATCCTTGAGAACCTCTGGCACCGCCTCAAACTTGTTGTCTACCAGATAAACCCGCTGCAGGCTCTTCAACCCTCCGACAGAGGCGGGAAGCGTGGCAACCTGGTTGCTGTTAAGGCGCAGCCACCGCAGCATTAAACAGCCGCCCAGCTCATCTGCCAGTGTTGTCAGCTGATTACGATCCAGGTTGAGATACTCAAGTTCTTTCAAATCACCGATGGCTGGCGGAAGGGATGTGAGCTGATTATCGGCCAGATAGAGCTGTTTCAAGCCGCTCAGCGCTGCCACCCCCACCGGCAGCTCGCTCATTGCTGTTGCTGAAAGGTCCAGTGTTTTGAGCTGCTGCAGCTCCGACAGCGCAGCCAGCGACTTCACCTCAGCACCGCGCATCAACAGAATCGAGAGCTTGGGCATGGAGGAAAAGACAACGGGCAATTCGCCAACAGCTTGGCCGGTCAGCTCAATGCGCTCGACACTGGCTCTGAGTTCAATCGCCTGCTCCACCGAATAGGCGGTGACCGGTCGATGCGGCGCCTCTTTATGCTTGAAACATCCACTCAATACAAGTACCGGCAATGCAATGTAGGTGATAAAATGTCGATTCATAAACTCCTCAGAAAAATAATATTTCATATAGCCGTATATCATAGAATAAAATCTCTCGAATGTGGAGTGTATTTTTTACACGAAACGCAAACCGTTTGAAATAGTTGTCGTATGTGTAGCAGCCGCTCTATGAGCGCCTTCGTCCGATGATGCTGAGAGACGATGTTGGTGGACGATTGAGAAGTTACCCTAAACCAGCGGAGCCGGAACCAAACTGAGCCTATGTGATATGCGAAATTATTTATCTCTCATTGAACAATTGTGTGATATGCCCCGCTGGTTTAGTCAACAACGCTATGCGTTGCATAGAAAAGATGGAAGTTCTTTCTTTTGCGCCTTTTGCGCCTTTTTGCGGCTATTCCTTTTTTCCTTTGCTTCGCTATGTTTAGCCGCAAAAAAACGCAAAAGTCGCAAAATCTTTCGCAAACATGATAGGATTTAAGAAAAGAGGTACTAAAAGTGATAATGGAGTAGTGTAAGCATCCGGCTTGCAGAAAACATTTTCATTCAAGCTGGAAGCTTGAGGTACTTCATCTATACAGAGTGAATAAAATTCATCTCATTCGCGTTATTCCCAAGTTAAAAACCTGCAAAAGCAGAAAACTGGAATTTAAGGGTTGATTCGCAGGGTCAATTTACGTTAAATTATAGCGGTCTGGTAAACTTGGGTTCGTTGACAGCGAATGACATACCGTTAAAGGGTGTTTACATTAACGCTGAGACTCACCGGACCTTATTGCCGACAACGGTACACTTTGCATCAAACAAAGCGGGTTGATTATTTTAATCCGTTAATAATGCAATCTAAAGTGGGGCGGTAGCTCAATTGGTAGAGCACCACGTTCGCAACGTGGGGGTCAGGAGTTCGATTCTCCTTCGCTCCACCACTTTTTATGCAGATTAACATCGAAAATTCCGCGTATTCCGATTGTGTGGATGAGGCGGCTTTAATATCCGTTGTCCATCAACTGGCCGCTATGGCTCAACGTGATAGCGGATGCGCAGTGCCATGGAGTGAGGTAAGTGTTTATCTTCTGAATGACGATTCCATTGCTCCAGTCCACCGTGCAATTCAGGGCGTTGCGGGCACCACCGATGTTATTACCCAGCGCTATGAACCGGTTCCCGGTGAGCCCGAAGGCTTGACAGGTGAAATATTTGTTAATCTGCAGTGTGCCTGCCGTGAGGGGAACCGCCGTGGGGAAGAGGACCCCACGTGGTCGGTTGACAAAGAACTTGCTCTCTATATCGCTCACGGTTGTGATCACCTGACCGATGCTGAGGATGAAACCGAAGAGGGATTTCAGTCAATGCGCGCAAGAGAGCTGCGTTGGCTTGATGAACTTAAATTGACAACTCTTGTTTTAAAAGCAATAGAGTGAAAGTCAGGAGGCAGGAGTCAGGAGGCAGGAGGCAGGCGGCAATAACACCGAGCCACCAGGTCGCCAGGCCACCAAGCTACGAGGTCAAAAGCCTATAGCCTGGAGTGCGGAGCAACTTGCAAGAGATAAGCCGGATGTCGGAGATCATTTCACACGCTTTTCGACCCCGACCCCGACCCCGAGTTACAAACACGAAACTGCGACAAAATGGTCGAGTTACAGGCAAGCAGGTAAAGGTTGTGAGATGAATGGTGCTATACTTCTAGCGATTGGTATTATTATTTACGGCGTATCGTATTGGTTGTATGGCCGCCTGATGGAGCGGATGTTCGGGGTTGACTACCAGCGTGCGACACCTGCGGTCACCAAAAATGACGGGGTTGACTATGTTCCGGCGCGCCCGATGGTGCTGTTTGGGCATCATTTTGCCAGCATTGCCGGGGCAGGTCCGATTGTGGGGCCGGTCATGGCTGCGCATTTTGGTTGGGCCGCAGTCGCGTTATGGGTGGTTTTCGGCTGTGTGCTGGTTGGCGCGGTGCATGATTTCGCGGCGCTCTTTCTCTCGGTGCGCCATCAAAGCCGTTCCATTGGATATGTGATCGAGTCGCTGATGGGCTATTGGGGCCGCATTCTTTTCTTAACATTTTGCTGGTTCACTCTGATTCTGGTGACCGCGGTTTTCGCCGGAATTGTCGCCAAAACTTTCATCGCGCAGCCAGCGGTTGCCACTGCGTCGCTGCTGTTTATCATGCTGGCGCTGGTCTTCGGTTTTTTGGTGTACAAGCGCGGGCTCAATCTAACCAAAGCCTCTTTGATCTTTGTGCCGCTGATGTTTGGCTGTGTCTATGCCGGCACCCAATTTCCGCTGGATCTGTGCGCCTGGCTGGGCTGTACCGAAGCTGCAGCGCTCAAGATCTGGCTGGTGGTGTTGCTGGCTTACTGTTACGCGGCCTCAGTGCTGCCGGTCTGGCTGCTGTTGCAGCCGCGCGACTATCTCAACTCGTATCTGCTTTACGTGATGATGGCCCTTGGGATTGTCGGTGTTTTTGTGGCGGCACCGTCGATCAGGATGGATGCCTTTGTCGGGTTGAGCGTAGCGCATCCTGCAACCGGTGCGACCGAGCTGCTGTTTCCCATGCTTTTTGTCACAGTTGCCTGCGGCGCCTGCTCCGGCTTTCACGCGCTGGTTGCCTCTGGCACAACCTCCAAACAGCTCGCCAGTGAGCGTCACATCCGGCCCGTTGCCTTTGGCGCCATGCTGGTGGAGGGGCTGCTGGCACTGGTGGCGATTATCGCGGTTGCCTGGATGAGCAGCGCTGATTATGCGGCGGCTGTGAAAATCAGCTCGCCCGTGGATCTTTTTTCCAACGGCCTGGCGAACTTTGCAGAGTCATTCGGGGTGCCGCATCGGCTGGGGGTTGTTTTCATAGCCCTGGCGCTGGCGGCTTTTCTGATGACCACCCTGGACACTGCCACCCGTTTGGCGCGTTTTACATGGCAGGAGCTTTTTTTGCCGCGGGCCCTTGCAGTGGAGGCTGAAGAGGTCTGCTGCGAACTTAGCGGTTTTAGAAAGGTGGCAGCCAATCGGTTTGTGGCCACCTTCGCCGTTGTTGCGGTGACAGGCGCTCTGATCATTGGCGGCGGCAGCCAGAGTATCTGGCCCATCTTCGCCTCATGCAACCAGCTGCTTGCCGCATTGACCCTGCTGGGGACAACGCTGTGGCTGCTGAAGTCACATAAGAGCGCAATTTTAATCACGATTCCCATGCTCTTTATGTTGATCACCAGCGGCACTGCAACGACAATGCTGTTTAAAAAGAATTTAACGGATTGGATGCACAAAGGTTTTGCGGCGGGAGGGGTGTTGGCCATCACTGCCGGGAGTTTAATGCTGATGTCGGTAATACTATTGATTTTTGGAGCCAAGAGGCTCAAAGATCTATTTATAAAAAATGAAGGTGAAGTTATATGAATCCCGTTTCGAAAGAACTCGCGCTTGTGATCATCAACCCCTATCCCATCCGTAAATCCCGGACCGGCGGAGTGATTGCGCGCTATTTAGTGCGCACAGATTTAAAGCTGGCGGGTGCCAGAATGGTGGGGGCATCCCCGGCACTAGTAAAAGAGTTCGCTGACTATCTGGCAAACTATGACCCTGATGATCCCGGTAAGTGCGAGTTGTTTTCCAACTATGTGAAAAAAGCCTATTGCGCGGACTCCAACAGCGGCCATACGCACCGCTCCATGATGCTGCTGTTTGAAGGGGAGAACGCCGTTGAAAAAATCTTCCGGGTGACCGGCGACACCAATCAGCAGTGGCTGTGCGGTCAAACAGTGCGCGACACCTACGGCGACCTTGTGCGGCACCCTAAAACCGGCGCGGTGGAGTACTTTGAGCCCTGCGTGCTGGTGGGGCGCTCACCGAAGTATGTCAAACAGATGCTTGATATCTGGAAGAAATATCTCAAAACCGACTCAGGTATTGTGCATGGCGCGTATGCCGTTGGGCCGGAGGAGGAGATGCAGCAGACCTTGGTGATGCTGAAGCCGGATAATTGGCGGCAACCCTCGCTGCGCGCTGGCAACATCATGGATTTGCTCTCCAGCAGCGGCATGCGGATTGTTGGAGTTAAAAAACTCGCGATGTCGATCGCGCAGGCAGAGGAGTTTTACGGGCCGGTGCGCGGCAACCTGAAAAAGGTCTTTAATATTTTCGGTGCCGACCGCGCGGCACAGGCGCTCTCGCGTGAGTTCGGTTTTCCGGTTGAGTCGGAGCAGCTGAAGGAGCTTTGCAACTACCTGGCCCCGCTTTTCGCGGAGCGCGAGTTCGAAAACATCGTCGAGTTCATGACTGGCCGGCGTCCATCCAGTTGCCTGCCGCAGGAGCGCGTCCAGCCGGGCACGGAGGAGTGCCTGGTGCTCGTCTATGAAGGTCCGGGAGCAGTTACTAAAATCAGGGACATTCTCGGAGCCACCGATCCGCTCAAAGCCCGTCCTGGTTCAATCAGGCGCGAGTTTGGCACCAATATTATGATCAACGCAGCGCATGCCTCTGACTCAGTGGAGAACGCCCGCCGCGAAATGCGGATCCTCGATGTTGCCAATGACGCCTCTTTTGAGGCCCTGATCAACAAGTACTACGGCTGATGCTCATCAAACTCATAGTTATTGGCAGGCTGAAAAGTAAACCCATTGCGGCTCTGGCCGATGATTTTCTAGCTCGGATCCGCTTTGATGCCAAGGTTGAGATTCAGGAGTTTAAAGACAGCGGCAAGGAGAGCGAGAACAAACGTATGCTCGAAGCCCTGATCAAAGAGCAGGGTTACATTATTGCCTTGAGTGAGGAGGGGGTGCTCCTCGGTTCAGAGGTGCTGGCGCACAAGCTGAACGCTGTTCAAAGGAAGCTGGTCTTTGTGATTGGCGGACCGTACGGCTTGAGCGATCAAGTCAAGGCCCGGGCTGATCTGACGCTCTCGCTCTCGCCGCTGACCTTCACCCACGAGATGGCCCGTCTGATTTTGCTGGAGCAGATCTTCCGCGCCATCACAATTATTCAGGGACGCGGCTATCACAATCAGTAGCTCCAATCATTTTCAACATTCCTGCTTCTCTGTTTGCATCATAGTGGCTAATATGTGATAATAAAAGCGGTTTAAATGTAAACATCCCAAATGAGAACAGGAGCAAGAGATGCGTCAAACGAATACATTGCTTAGTGCTGTAATGATTGCGGGAATCGCCGTTCAGATGTACGCAGAGATAGAGTACACCTGGAAAGGGAGTGCGGACACGAACTTTACTAACAGCGCGAACTGGGCTGCCGGGAATGGGCCGGCACCCGCTGGCGGGACATACCCTTCTTCCAGGATCTCAGTTTATAACGGAGCCAATCACCCTCTCTACTATACCGCAGCGCAAGGCCATACGATCTATCAGAACTCAGGGCGTGCCCTCTTTGTCGGCAACAACTACGCAAGACCAGGCTGCATGTATATAACCGGCGGTACCTTCGAGACACAATCCTCCAGCGACTGCGGTCTCGCAAACGACTCAGACGGCACACTGGTCATTGACGGCGGTAATTATATTCAAGTAGCCGCTAATTTAACATTTTTGGTGAAATTCTCAGGAGGCGGAACCGGGACGCTGACTGTGAGCAACGGGCTGTTTGAAACTGGCACTCTCAAATTCGGCGATACAGGTGGGAACTACTCAGGAAGCGGCGTGATCAATCTGGATGGCGGCACCACCAGGGTTAGCCGATTCTTCGCCTCCCCAGGCCTCACCACCGGTTCCGCTGTTGTCAACTTCAATGGAGGCATCCTCGAAGCGCGAACTTCCGTGGCAGACTTTCTTCAGAGGTTCACTCAGGCAAATGTGCTGGCAGGCGGCGCAATATTGAACACCCGTGAAAACAACATTACTGTCAACCAGAGCCTCCTGGATGGCGGCGGGAATGGAGGCGTGCGGAAGCGCGGGGATGGATTCCTGACGCTCGGCGGCACTAACTCGTTTACCGGAGAAACCGTGGTTGAAGCTGGCACGCTCATCGCCGCCAACGACTTAGCCCTGGGCGCGGCGGCCTCTGCGACGATCGTCAGTAATGGAGCGAGCCTTGCCTTGAGTGGAAATATCACAGTTGCCGGAGAGCCGCTCCTACTTTTCGGGCCAGGCATGCCTAACTACAAGGGTTGCTTATACGCTGTTTCAGGGGACAACGCGTGGAATGGCAATGTGTTGCTCGGCTCAAATAACACGCGTTTTTCGGCTGACAGCGGCTCTACACTGCGTATCGGAGGCGTGATCAATGATGGAGGTTTAAATTACAGTGCTGAGTTCCGCGGCTTTGGCTCAGGGGTTATGGTTGTCAGTGGCGAAAACATCTATGGCGGTGCCACGAAAGTGATTGTTGCCACATTGCAACTGGATGGTGGAAATAACCGCTTGCCGATTGGCACGAGCCTGTTCCTTGGCAATGATACCAATACTGGTTATGCAACATTTGATCTTAACGGCTTTGATCAGGAGGTGGCAGGGCTCGTTTATCGCGGCACGACTATGACCAACAGCGTGATTGATAGTGCGGGCGGTGGAACCTTGACTGTGAACGATAACGGGAACAGGACTTTTGCTGGGAATTTTGCGGGCCCCTTGACTTTGGTGAAAACGAACAGCAACGCACTGACACTTAACGGTGATTTGCAGGCAACGAGCATCGCAGTCAACCAGGGCTCGCTGCAAGGCAGTGCCACTTGGCACGGCCTGTTCAATGGCAGCGATACTCCTAACCAGATGATTGTCAGCGGCGGCACGCTTGACATCAGCTCAATGACATTCGATTTTGACCAGGAGTCAAAGATCCGACCCGGCACCTATCGCCTTATAGATTACTCTGCGGGCGGCTCCCTGCTCGCCAACCCATCTGCCCCCTTCTTTGCCGCAAGTGTGGATATGCCGGAACGTAGCTCGATTGTCCATGACACCGTAGCCAAGCAGCTCCTGTTGACCTATGGAATGGAAGGCACAGTCATACTTATTCACTGAGTAAGCAGTCTAGATCCGCGCCGGGAGCGGAGTTTAAATTTTGGATTTTGGATTTCAAAGGCAGGCCCGTGAAAGGCGCGCCCTAGGACAAAATCAGTGCCTGTCCCTAAGAAAACCCTGATCTCAATCCTAATCGTAATCCTAATCAAGACACAGTAATCAGGCTGGCCGAAAGAGACAAGGATTGAGATTAGGATTGGGATTAAGATTGGCCACTGACAACATGTTTTCATTGATCTGGTCAGCCGCATAGCGACTGACTTCCTTTCGCGGTTATTCCCCTTGACAAGGCGCGAAGCAAGGAAGTCGTCCGCTATGCGGGCGACTGCGGGCAGCATCCGAGCGATCAGGTGCGCAGTATAGTCTGCCGTGCCTGCGGTTGACGATGGCGGCGACGATGCTGGTGGACGATTTCACAAATAGACAACTTTTTGAAAAGGACAATTAAAAACAAAAGAGGAAAATCTATGAACCCACACGGTACGCAAAAGGCAATCAGGCAGGGCTTTTCACGTCGTCATTTTGTGACGGCAATGGGGGCTGTCGGCATGGCATCACCCTTGCTGGCGCAAGTGGAAAAAGCGGAAGCAGCAGCGCCGGAGATCAGCTTAACAGGGCCAAAGGTCAAGGTCGCTGTTGTCGGCTGCGGTGGACGCGGTCAATTTATGGCAAAGCTTTTCCAGCAACACGGCGGCTATGAGATATACGCAGTCACCGATTATTTTCAGGCTAAGGCGGAGAGCGCGGGCAAAACATTTAACGTGCCGCAGGAGCGTTGCTTCTCTGGATTAGATGGATACAAGCGCGCGCTCGAAACCAAGCCGGAGATGGTGGCGATCATGTCGCCGCCCTACTTCCATCCCCGGCAGGCCGCCGCCGCGGTGGATGCCGGCGCGCACACCTATGTCGCAAAGCCGATTGCAGTGGATGTGCCTGGCTGCCGTTCGATTGAGGCAAGCGCCGAACTTGCAGGCCGGAAAAAGCTTTGCTTTCTGGTGGATTTCCAGACGCGCTCAACTGCTTTTTACCAGGAGGCGATCAAGCGTGTGCACGCAGGCGCGATTGGCGACCTGGTCTTTGGCGAGGTCTATTATCACTGCGAACGGCTTGGGAAAAAATCTGCCACGGATGACGGCGATGGGCGTATCAGCAACTGGGTCTTCGACAAAGCGCTCTCAGGCGATATTATCACAGAGCAGAACATCCATTGCCTTGATGTTATGAATTGGGTCTGCCAAACACCGCCTCTGAGCGCGTATGGCACTGGCGGGCGCAAGGTGCGCGTGGATGTGGGTGATTGCTGGGATCATTTCGCCTTGCATTACAAATACCCGAACAACGTGGGCATGGTCTTTACCTCACGTCAATTCGACGGTCATGGCACGCAGCCGGATGGTATCGTGTGCCGGGTCATGGGCAGCAAGGGCGTGCTCGAAACCGCGTATGGCGGAACAGTCATGATCCGTGGTCAGAACTTCTATCGGGGCGGCAGTACACCGCAGATTTACCGCGACGGCGCATTTAATAATGTGATCGCCTTCTATGATGCAATCAAGAAGGGCGATCACGCCAATCCGACGGTTGCGCCCAGCGTGCAGAGCTGCATTATTACAATCATGGGACGCAAAGCAGCTTATACAGGCGATATTGTCACCTGGGATCAGATCATCAATGACACCGAACGCCTTGATGGCCGTCTGACAGGGTTGATAGTGTAATTAGAGGTGCGCCGCACGCTGCTCAACAGAGGGTTACCTAATCAGCATCACAGCTCCGGAGCTATAAACAAGCGCAAAGGTGCTGCCGCGACGCGAGACCACCCAAAGCGAGTCGTCAACCTTTTTGTTAAACGCGCCTGTCACGTTGCCGTTGCATGTGACCAGCTGGTAGGTGCGTGCTTTGTCAAGCTGCGTGGTGTCGCTGACCAGCACGCGCGCGTTATCCAACCAGAGGTTGCCGGTAACGATTAAGCTGTCTTCGAGATTATCGATTATAAGCTTTGCGTCTGTTGCCATTGTCAGTGTGTTAACCGTTAGTGTGCCGCCCGCCATCGCCTGGGCGCCCGGTGATATTGCGCCGCCCGCTTCGATCGTAACAGAGCCGGTTGCAACTGACACGCTTCCACTTCCGGCCAATACTGCGTTGTTCACGACTGTGTAGCTGCCGCCACTCTGATGCGTGCCGTTCACAACCAGTGTTCCGTTCGACACCACTGTCGGGCCGCTGTAGTTATACACGCCATTGAACCCCTGTGTGCCGCCGCCAACCTTGATTATGCCCCCTGACCCGGTGATAGTGCCGCTGAAGAGCGCGTTGGTGGCCAAATTCCCGAGCGTCAACTTTGCTGAACCCAGTGAAACCAAACCACCGGTAACGCCTCCACCCTCCAGGGAGCCAGCCGAGAATGCTTTGTTGTTGAGCCGCAGCTCGACACCAGCTGCATCAGCAAGAGTGAAACGCGCGCAGCTGGCGTCAACCGTTGTTGACCCTGCTGCCAATGTTGTATGTTGCGCGAAGACACCCTGCGCAATGTGTACCTCGCCGGTGGCGATGGTGGTGCTGGCAACCGTGAAGGTGTTTACCCCTGTTTTGGTTAACTTAAACCCGTTCAGTGTGATTGCATTAGGGTAATAGTTACCGGCGATCATTGCAAAATTGCCAACTCCGCCGATGGTGGCATCGCCTGCCAGCGCCAGGAATGGTGTCTGAATACGACCCAAGCTGGTGCCAGCCCCGCTGTTGATGAGCGCGCCCTTTCCATCAACCCCGCTGCCGGCGATTGTCACGCCGTAGTAGGTGTCGTCAAGCCCCCCGATGTCCAGTGTCGCGCCGGTCGCGACCTGAATTTTATTTACATCAGCGCGGGTTGCGCCCAAAATATTTTGTTGATTGTATTGGTCAAGCTTAAGCGTGCCTCCATTGACCATCACATTGCCTGTAAATAACGGGCTTGTGCCTGAGATTACTAAAACATTCGTCCCGGCTTTAATCAGCTTGCCGCTACCCAGAAATGCGCCATGAAAGGTGTTGGCTGTGTTGAGCAGACCCACCGTGAGCGCCCCTGACCCTAGCGAAATCTTGCCGCCGCCGCTAATCCCGCCGATCGCCGTGCTGATGTTGTTAAGGGCAAATGTCGCACTCGGTGTGTTGTCCAGCTCAAACATTGTTTGCGAACCACCCACAATACCGGTATTGTACTGAGCAAGCACCCCGGCAGCGATACGCACTGTACCGGTTGAGATCGTGGTGTTGACAAACGAGATTGTGTTGGAGCCGATTTTTGTCAGTGTGTGGCCATTCAGTTCCAGCGTGGTTGGCTGGTATACTGCGTTGAGCAGCGCCCAGTTGTTGATGCCGCCAATCGAGGCATCCGCCGCGAGATTGATCCGGCGGCACTGTTTTTTAGCGGTCGATATTTCGCTGCCTGAATTGATCAGCGCACCGGCGTTGCCCACTCCGTTGCCTGCTATGATGTAGCCGTAGTTCGCGTCGATGACCCCATTGAAATCAACTGTCGCGCCAGCACTCACCACCACCTGATCAACAGGTGAGCCCGCAAAATGAGCTCCGAATGCCTCGGCATGGCCAACCTTGATTGTTCCTGCTTTAGCCCTGATTGTGCCTTTTTGACGATTAGCCATGGCAATCTCACAAACGCCGTTGCCGGTTTTGCTGATATCAGTGTAACCGGCGATAGTGCCGCCTGAGAAGGTGTATTGATTGTTGTCAGCGGAGATTGTCACTGATGCCGGATAGAGCGTGCCTGATACAGTTACGACAACATCGGTTGATATGTTGCCGAAGACTGCGTGGTCACCTTTGTAAAACAGGTGGTCACCCTCCGCCCAGTTGTCACTGACAGCTAGATCCCATGTGCCGTTCAGCGTGTTCCACGTACGCGTGCTGTGGCCATCGCCGCTGGCTATGAAGCTGATGACCTGATTGACAGCATCGTTTGTCAGTGTGCCGCGGTAATCGACCAGCAGGTTTGTGTAGCCGGTAACTCCGCTGCTGCCATAGCGCAATATTTCGTAGGTTTTGCCGGCAGTCGGTCCATACACGAAATCAACTTGCGTTGCTTTTAAAAAGTCGATGCCATCGGCGGCCAGGCCTGGTTTTGTATGGTCGTCTCCTGCCACTTTCAGCACACCGCCATTCATACTAAGCGTCTTGGTTGTGCTGCCAACCCCTTGGATCCATCCATCTGAACCGATCGTGATTGCGGAAGTTAGCGAGCCGTTCAGTACAAGGCCGCCATTATAAACAGGGGTAGGACCGCTGTAAGTGCTGGCGCCGTTAAGGGTCAGCGTTCCAGTGCCTCTTTTAATCAGCGCGCCAGTGCCGCTTATAGAGCCGGCATAGGTGGTGGAGGTGTTCAACCAGCCAACATCGAGTGTCGCGGTTCCCAACAGCACATTACCGCCGTGAGCGCCGCCGCCCGCGATTGCTCCGAGGATCAAGCTATTGCTGTTCAGCGTTAAAGCGGCATTTGCATCATTGGCAATCCAAAAAGTCGTGTTTGTCGCTCCAATGGCTCGTAAAAGGCTAATCTTGCCAGCTTCAATCCGCACAGTGCCCTTGCTCACCCAGGTGTTGCCCAAGCCAAAGGTATTCGCGCCAATCTTGGTCAAAGTGTGTCCGTTCAGATAGAGAAAGCCTGGAGCGAATCCGGGAGCGATCATGTAAAAGTTGCCGCTGCCGCCAATCGTCGCATCATCGCTGAGCGCGATATTCTGGGTTTGAATATGGCCGCTACCGGTGTCGGCTCCGGAGTTGATCATAGCTCCCTGTCCAGCCGAGCCTGTGCCAGCCAGCGTGGCGCCATATTGCCCGTCATATTGCCCAGCGACATCGAATGTGCCCCCTGGGCGGACGGTTATCTTATCGACACTGGTGTTGTACGCACCGAGGACACCTTCGATATCCCCCAGTTTAAGCACGCCGCCGTCAATTGTTATCTTGCCGGTGTAACTCGATCCCCTGCTGGTCACAGTCAAGGCACCAGCCCCGGACTTGGTGAACGAGCCATTGCCGTCCAGCTGGCTGAGGGTTAAATCATAGCCTGCGGTGTCGAGCACATAGCCGTCCACATTGAATCTCACGCTCCCGGCTGTATGGGTGGCACCAAGAGTCACAATGCCGGCAAGGCCGCCAAACACAGCCGAATCTCCGCTGCTCCAGGCTGCCGCGTTCCCGTTGATTGCCGCATCACTCCAGTTGAGCACCGAGGATGTTGCGCTCCAGAGACCGGATCCGCCGTCAGCTGCACTGGATGTGTCAGCTCCGTCCCAGTAAAGCGTGGCGCCTGTCAAGCGGTTCATAAATGTGAAGACGCATAAAAAAGAACATGCAACGTGTAGTATGATTCTTCTGTTCATAGCAACTCCTTTGTATTTTTACGACTTTGATGATTCATGCGATTCTTGACATGATTCGTACGCAAAATATACCATTTCTTATTGCTTCCTGTCACGGAAAGGTTAGGAATAACAACAAATATTTTACCCGCACGAAAGAGCCCGGTGCTTTGGTAACAAACGCTGCGCGCTTGGGGAAACGAAGATAACTTCTCAATAATCGGCTAAAAAGCAAAGAGCGCGCTTCAGGCTCCGCAATAGCGAAGCCCGGACAAGTCGAGCTTCGCTTTTACGCCGTGACAGGCAAGCGTGAACAGCAAACGGTTACCCGCATAGCGAACGACCTCCTTAGTTTCACACCTTGCGGAGCCAGACTAAGCGTGAGACATAGATAATGAAACCCCTTGTCGCGCCTTTGGCGAACAAGCACTTGGCATACACAAGTTGCTTCAGAGAAGCAACCCTACACCCCGGGGTGCGACTTTCCTGAGCCTGCTGCAGTATGCCGCTCGTAAAGCGGCTGCTACACCGAACGACAACCCTTGCGTTCAGCAGTGCAATGCCGCTCGTAAAGCGGCATCGGCCGACGATGCTGTGCGACGATGCTGTGCGACGATGTTGACCGACGATCCGGATCATGCGTGAAATCGTCCACCAGCATCGTCGCCGCCATCGCAAACCGGAGACGTGTCCGAACTCAGTAGCTCCGGTTTCCAACCGTACATGTCCGATTGGAAATCGGACCTACGTGACTGTCCGATTGGAAATCGGAGCTACGTTGCTCCCGCACAAAAGGCGCTACCTCTTCACTCGCGCACTTCTCCACTCCGCGCCTTGCGCGGATCTAGCCGCTTACCCGGATCACAAAACTGGCCTCCACTTCCAGTCAGAGAGTTCAGTTTATTTTTTTTATGCAAGTTGTTATTTAGCAGGAAATTAGACACTTGATCCCCGATTACGTCAAATTTGATCTCTTGTCAAGGATCGGTCATTATGCTAATAAATTCATCTCATTGATCATAAATCGCTGAAAGGGACGGTTTTAGATGACTGAACAAGAGGCGTTAGTTGCGTTAAATATGATGCAGGGTGTCGGCTCGATGACGGTTCTGCGTGTGATGGAGCGGTTTGGCTCGGCAGCGGCTTTTTTTGATCTGACAGCCAGGGAGCTGACCACGCTGCAGGGCGTTGGCAGCGAGCGCGCGGCCCGGATCGTTGCGGAGCGGGGCGGAATTCCCTATCAGCAGGAGATCGAACGTGCGGCCGGGTGCCGCGTGACGTTGGTGACCCTGGTGGATGAGGATTATCCGGATCTTTTGCGAAAAATTTCGGATCCGCCACCGGTTCTGTATGTTGCCGGTAATCCGCGGGTTTTGAAGAAAACCGGGTGCGCGGTGATTGGCACACGCCACGCAACCCTGTACGGCAAAGAGAGTGCGCGCCGCTTTGGCTATCAACTGGCGGCCGCCGGCTACTCGGTGATCAGTGGTTTTGCGCGGGGGATTGACACCGAGGCGCATGCCGGCGCGGTTCAGGCAGGCGGGGTAACGGTTGCGGTTTTGGGCAGCGCGCTGGACAGGATGTACCCGCAGGAGAACAAGCAGTTCGCACGGGAGATCGTTGAAAAAGGCGGGGCCATCATCACCGAGTATCCCTTTGGACGGGAGGCTGACCGCCAGACCTTTCCGCAGCGTAACCGCATTGTTAGCGGGCTGAGCCGCGGGGTGCTGGTGATTGAGTCGCCTTTGAAAAGCGGGACACTGATCACCGTTGCGCAGGCGCTGGAGCAGGGACGCACTGTGATGGCGGTTCCCGGGCGGATCGATTCGACAGCGTCAATGGGCTCAAATCGGTTGATCCGTGAGGGTGCCCGCCTGGTGTCCTCGGTCGATGACGTACTGGAAGAGTTGCAGGATCTGTTTGCCGATGTGCGGATGCGTCCCCGGGGCGGCGGCTCGCTGCAGGTGGAGGAGCAGGTGCTGCCGCATGTACAGCCCGGCAAGCCGCAGATGGATAGCCAAGCCCCGGAGACGCTGCTGACCGGTGATGAACGTAAGGTGCTGGTCAGTATCTCTGATGAGGGAAGTTATGCTGACACCATTGTGCGCGAGAGTGGATTGGAGCCAGGGAAAGTCAACTCGATATTGGTGAGTTTGCAGATCAAGCGGGTGATCAAGGTTTATCCCGGCGGGCTGTTTAAGCGTTTAAAGTGAGAATTTTTTTTATTAGCACACCCAAAAGGGTGAAGTATTCCAGAAAGAGGTTGAATTAGATGGGTAAAAAATTGGTAATTGTAGAGTCGCCGGCCAAAGCAAAGACAATTGGCAAGATGCTTGGGTCAACGTATGTTGTGAAGTCATCGGTTGGACATGTGCGGGATCTCCCTGAAAAGGTGCTGGGAGTGGATGTTAAGAAGGATTTTGAACCCAAGTATGTGCTTTCCAAAGGCAAGACAAAGATTGTCAGTGAACTGAAAAAAGCGGTCAAGAGCTGTGACGCGATCTATCTGGCGCCCGACCCTGACCGCGAGGGCGAGGCGATCGCGTGGCATCTGTATGAGATACTCAAGCCAGCCGGCAAAGAGAAGCCGTTTTATCGGATTCAGTATAATCAGATCACCGCCTCGGCGGTTAAAGCCGCCATTGAAAATCCGGGTGAGATTAACATGAACCGCGTGGATGCGCAGCAGGCGCGCCGGATTCTCGATCGGCTGGTAGGTTATAAGGTCTCGCCCATGCTCTGGCGCCGGATCAAGCGCGGCCTCAGTGCCGGGCGGGTGCAGTCCGTTGCTCTGCGGCTGGTCGCTGAGCGTGAACGGGAGATTCTGGGCTTTAAGATAGAGGAGTACTGGGTTATGGGCGCCACCATGCGGCGCCAGAGTGAGCCGCTGGATCCGTTTACAACCAAGCTGAGCAGGATTGGCGGGGAGAGCCCGGATATCAAATCCGAGGCGGCCGCGGAAGCTCTGCTTGAAGATCTTGAGGGAAGCCAACTCAAGGTGGATGATGTTGCGACCAAAGAGGTGACCCGGCGCGCCCTGCCTCCTTTTATCACCTCCACCCTGCAGCAGTCGGCATCCAGTCTGTTTGGATTCTCGCCCCAGCGCACCATGGGTGTGGCTCAGAAGCTCTATGAGGGTGTTGACACAGGCGATGGCTCGCCAACGGGTTTGATCACCTATATGCGAACTGACTCGGTCAATATTTCCAAAGAGGCCCGCGATGAGGCGCGGGCCTATATTGAACAGCGTTTTGGTGGCGATTTTATCCCTGAAAAACCGAATTTCTTTAAGAGCCGCACCAGCGCCCAAGAGGCGCATGAGGCGATCCGGCCCACCGATGTCAGCCGCACGCCCGAGAGTTTGAAAGGGGTGCTGGGCGCCCAGGAGCTGAAGCTCTATGACTTGATCTGGCGCAGGTTTCTCGCCTCTCAGATGAGCGCCGCCAAAATCGCCCGGAAAACAGCGATGGTGGTGCCGGAGCGCGCTGGCCAGCGGCTTGACTATCTGTTCACCGCCACCGCTTCCGAGATTACTTTCGAAGGGTTTCTGAAGGTCATGGCCCTGGATATCCGCAAGAAAAAAGATGATGCCAAGGAGGATTCAGAGGAGGGTGCTGAAAGCGATGAAGTGGACACGCTGCCGCCGTTGACCGCCGGCGATATGCTGGATCTGGTTGAGTGGCTGAGTGAGCGTAAAGAGACCAAGCCGCCCGCCCGGTTTAGCGAAGCATCGCTGATTCGCGCGCTGGAAGCCAATGGGGTCGGACGCCCGTCAACCTATGCCTCGATTATTGAGACGTTGAACAACCGCAATTACACTACGCGCGAGAAGCGTCAGCTGACACCCACAGAGCTGGGGCTTGAGGTCAACGATCTGTTGGTGCTAAAGCTCCCGGAGCTCTTTGATGTGGGCTTTACCGCCAATATGGAGGAGCAACTTGACTCGATTGAGGATGGTAAGGTCAACTGGACCGCCATGATGCGTGAGTTTTACACCAGCTTTGAGGAGTGGATGGAGAAAGCTAAAGAGCCGCCTGCTGACCAGGAAAAGGTGGATGCAATGATGGCGATGCTGGAGAAGGTGACTGTTTGGGGAGCTGAGGTACAACGCGGCAAACGCAAATACAGCGATCAGAAATTTGTGAAGTCAATTGCCGATCAGATTAAAAAGGCCGAGAAAGGCATTTCAGATCGCCAGTTGGAGGCTCTGGTCAAGATTGCCGTCCGTTATAAAGATCAGATCCCGGGTGCTGAGCCAGAGCTGACGCGGATGGGATTCGCTGAATTTGTTGAGAGTGATAACGCGGCCCTGAGCTATGAGAAGACCATGCAGCGCTTTGATATGATTGATAAGCTGATGCTCTCAGAGTCGCAGGGCAAGTTCTTTGAGTCGCTGAAACAACAGGTCGCCAGCGGACGCAAGCTGAGCAAGAAGCAGGTGATCGCGGTTGACCGCATGTTGGTGCAGTACTCGGCTAAGATCAAAGGTTTTGAAGAGCTGCGCGAATCCCTGGAGCTGACAGTGACCGACTCCGGGCTGCCGCAGGACAACGAAAGCCCCGTTTTAATGGAGATGCTGGGACAGGTCCAAACTTGGAGCGAACCTGTCACCCGCGGTAAAATGACCTTTGATGACAAGGCATTCTACTCAAGCTTGAATGAGCAGTTTTTAGCCAAGGACTCATTGACACCCCGCCAGCGTTACGCTTTGAAACGCATGATCTTCCGCTATAAAGCGCAGATCACCGACTTTGACGGTTACGTTGAGAAACTTGGATTGAATAAGAAATCGAAGAGTTAGGCGCGGGTGGCGGGCGCGAGGTGCTGGTGATGGGTGATGGGCGCGAGGTGCGGGTGATGGGTGATGGGTGATGGGTGATGGGCGCGAGGTGCGGATGGTGGGAGGAATGGGAATGAGAATGGGAATGGGATGAATGGGAAGTATGGGATGAATGGGAAGTATGTTGGTTGCCAACTTCTGACCCCTGCCCCCTGGCTCCTGCCCCCTGACCCCTGACCCCTGAC
>JAQUCE010000022.1 GCA_028686345.1 Kiritimatiellia bacterium | reverse complement strand
GTCCTTTTCGACTCTGGGCGATGTGACTTTGATCCCCGGCCGTGAGATCAACGCCGCGGATGTGAGGGATGCGGAGCTGCTGATAACCCGCTCCACAACTCAAATCAATGCGGCACTCCTGGAAGGCAGCGCGGTCAAGTTTTGCGGCTCCGGAGTGATTGGTACGGACCATATTGATTTCAAGGTGCTCGAGCGCATGGGAATCCAATGGGCTACTGCGCCTGGGTGCAATGCAATCAGTGTCGGGAATTATGTAATCGCCGCTCTGCTGTGGCTGGGAGGGCGACACGGCTTTGAATTGGCCGGCAAGACAATCGGTGTTATTGGTGTCGGCAATGTTGGCCGGCAGGTCTGCCGATTCTGCACCGCTCTGGGCATGCGGGTGTTGGCCAACGATCCACCGCGGCAGCGTGACGCGACCGACGTTGCGGCACGCTCTTTTGTGCCGCTGGCGCAAATTTTAGCCGAGGCGGATGTGATCTCATGTCATGTGCCGCTCAATCGGGGGGGGGCTGATCGGAGCGTGCATCTGCTGGGTGCCGCCGAGCTGGCGCGGGTGAAACCCGGGGTAACCCTGATCAACGCCGCCCGCGGCGAGGTGGTTGATAATCAGGCGCTGCTGGAGGTGCTGGGCCGCCGCATCGCATATGCGGTGCTTGATTGCTGGGAGGGGGAACCGGATTATCGCGCGGATCTGCTGGCCCGGGTTGATCTGGGCACGCCCCACATTGCCGGACATGCCTATGAGGGCAAGGTCAACGGCACCGCGATGGTTTACCGCGCGGCCTGTGATTTTCTGGGTGTTGAACCCTCCTACCCTTTCACACTCCCTGAGCCGCCAGTGCCCTTGCTGAAAGTCGATGCGCGGGTTGTCGGTACGTCGCCGGAGCCTGTCTGGCGGAGCGATGAAGATGTGCTGCGTGAGCTGGTATTGAAGGTTTGTGATATTGAGGCCGACTGTGCGCGTTTGCGCGTAGCATCAGCGGCCAGGCGCGCCGAACGCATTGTCGCCTTTGACGCGTTGCGTAACACCTATCCCGTGCGACGGCAGTTTGCCTCCACGCGCGTGGAGATTGATGGCGCAAGGGAGCCGCTGCTGGCCAAAATCAAAGGGCTGGACTTCTGCTGAAGAAAAAAGTGACAACCTTAAATCAGTCTCGACTACCTTCGACTGCCTTCGACTGCCTTCGACTACCTCGACTGCCTCGACTGCCTTCGACTGCCTCGACTACCTCGACTACCTCGACTACCTCGACTACCTCGACTGCCTTCGACTGCCTTCGACTGCCTTCGACTGCCTCGACTACCTCGACTGCCGTCAGATCGGATTTTGCGATTTACAAAGACGAACTTTTGTGCTATAAATACTAACCATAATCAAGAGATAATCATGTTCTATAGGATCAGTAAATCCAGTTTTAAGGAGAAAAAGATGAAATTGCAAATTAACAGAAGGGCTTTTGTTGTTAACAGCGCTGTTGCACTGGCTGGCATGGCAGTTGAAACCAAGGCGGATGCGTCAACTCCACCGCAGGCTTTTAAACTGCCGGCTTTGCCTTACGCGCAGGATGCGCTGGCACCGCATATCAGTGGCCAGACCATGAGTTTTCACTACGGCAAGCATCACCAGGGCTATGTCAATAACCTGAACAAGTTGGCGGCTGGCACGCCTTTGGCCACACTCACCCTGGAGCAAATCGTCCAGCAAACCGCAGGTGCGGCGGAGGGGGCAGCGGTGTTCAACAACGCGGCTCAGGTGTGGAACCACAGCTTCTTCTGGCAGAGTATGAAACCGAACGGTGGCGGCCAGCCAACAGGGCGCCTGATGGAGCTGATCACAAGCTCGTTCGGCAGCTTTGAGGCCTTTAAAACTGCCTTTATAGCAGCCGCAGGCGCCCAGTTCGGCAGCGGCTGGGTCTGGTTGGTGCAGGAGGGCGCGGCACTGCGGATTGTCAAAACCGCCAACGCCGATACACCGCTGGCTCACAAGCAGATCGCAATTCTTACCTGTGACGTGTGGGAGCATGCCTATTATCTGGATTACCAGAACCGCCGCACGGACTTTGTCGCGGCCTTTTTGGAGCACTTGGCAAACTGGGGTTTTGCCGCAAGCCTGCTAAAATAAGGCAGCGAGCCAAGGCTTAAACTTTTCAATAAGGATGATAAATGGAGATCAATATCCGTATTGCCGGCGCGGCCGGGCAAGGCATGCAAACAGCGGCTGACCTGCTTGGCAAGGGTGTCACGCGCAGCGGGTGGCACGTGATCGCGTATAGCGATGCTGAATCTCGCATTCGGGGTGGCCTGAATTTTAACCATCTGCGTGTCTCCGATCAACCTTGTGCGGGAGTGACGAACCGCGTGGATATTCTTGTGGCCCTGACCCGCGAGGCGGTCGAGCAGCTTGCGCCGACTCTGACCGAAGGAGGTGTTATCCTGTGCAGTGAAGAGAGGGAGCACCCACGCCGCGCGCCGCTGAATCTGGCGCAGCTGGCGGAGCAAGCCGGCTCGAAGCGCGTGGAGAGCACCGTGGCCGTGGCCCTGGTTGCAGGGCTGATTGGCCTTGACTCTAGCGTGCTGGAACCATTGATCCACGAGCGGTTTGGTGGCGATGCCGCCAAGCTGGAGCCCAATCTCAAGGCTATGACCTCTGGTTACGCCGCAGCCCAAGCCTGGAGCAACAGGGAGATGTTCGTCCTTCCGCCCGGCGATGGACAAACCGAGCGACTCTGGCTGGCTGGCCACGAGGCTTTGGCACTGGGGGCTGTGGCCGGCGGCGTGACATTCTTTGCCGGCTACCCCATGAGCCCAGCAACTGCCATTTTCTCTAATTTGGGCGATTGGCAGAAACAGGCTGGTATTGTGATCGAGCAATCCGAGGATGAGATTGCGGCCATTAATATGGTGGCTGGCGCGGCCTATGCAGGCGCCCGGGCCATGACAGCGACCTCAGGCGGCGGATTTGCACTGATGGTCGAAGGACTTTCACTGCTGGGCATGATCGAGGCACCTGCCGTCATCGTGCTGGGGCAGCGACCAGGTCCAGCCACGGGCTTGCCGACGCGCACCGCCCAGGGCGATTTGAATTTTGCCCGCTTTGCCGGTCACGGCAGTTTTCCGCGCATCTTGCTCGCGCCGAGCAGCGTGCCGGACTGTATCAACGTGACAGCGTACGCCTTTGATCTGGCGGAACGTTTTCAGGTGCCGGTCATTGTCTTGACTGATCAGCTCCAGATTGACACTACGGTTTCAATGGCAGCACCCTCTTTTGCCGAGATGCCGCGTGAACGCTATCTGCTGACACCGGAGGCTCTGCGAAAACTTCCGGTTTATCGGCGCTATGAGCAGGCTGAATCCGGGCTTTCGCCCATGGCAGCACCAGGCGATTCGCATCATACCGTGGTCGTGGACTCTGACGAGCATGATGAAGAGGGGCACATGACCGAATCGGGCGAGGTTGCTGAGCGCATGGTCCGCAAGCGCCTGCGCAAGGCGGCCAGCGTGGAGCAGGCTGCGTGGGCGCCTGATGTGACCGGCGAGGTCGAAGGTCGTCCGCTGGTGATCACATGGGGCAGCTGCCGGGAGTCGGTGGCCGAGGCCCTGGCTCAAATAAATGCCAACGGCGCTGGAGTTGCCCATATGAACCTGCGCTGGCTCTGGCCGCTGCCAGCTGAGCCGATCAGCGCCATCGTCAACGCAGCCTCCTCAATTACAGTTGTTGAAAACAGCCCTGAAGGCGGACTTGTTTCCGTGTTGCGCGAAGTGACCCTGCGCAAGGTCGATCATGAGATTCGCAGTGTTACTGGCCGGCCTTTTGCCGTGGAGTATCTGATTGAACAACTGACCCAAGAGGTGATGGCATGAGTGTGAGTACAGCCGATTATGCGAGTTCAGTGCCGATTGCATGGTGTCCGGGATGCGGCAACTTCGCTATTCTCAATGCAGTTAAGAAGAGTTTGTCAGAGTTGGATCTACCGCCTGACCGTGTTGTGATCTGTACTGGCATCGGGCAGGCCCCCAAGTTGCCGCACTACCTGCGCGTTAACACCTTTAATGGCTTGCATGGGCGCGAGATCGCCTCCGCCATTGGCATCAAGCTGGCAGCCAACGACTTGACCGTGATTGTGCATGCAGGCGAAGGCGGGGCTTACGGTGAGGGCGGCAACCATTTTTTGCATGCCATCCGCCGGAATATGGATCTGACTGTGGTGGTTCACGACAACCTCAACTACGCCCTGACCAAAGGCCAGGCTTCGCCCACAACCCCTGCAGGCACTGTCAAGCGCCTTCAGCCTGAGGGTGTTGCCTCCCAACCCTTGAATCCACTGGCCCTGGCCATCAGCCAATCGTGCAGCTTTGTTGGACAGGGCACCTCCGCCCGCGCGGATCTCTTGGCGGGTCTGCTCAAAGCCGCGATCCGCCACCGCGGTTTCTCACTGGTGCATATCCTGCAAACCTGTCCCTCGTGGGATCGAATCCACACGCCTCAGTTCTACAAAGAGCATTGCTATGAACTGGGGGAGGATTACGACCCGCAAGATCGCGATGCAGCGCTGCGACTGGTCATGACCCCGGAAGATCGCCATCCGCTGGGTATCCTTTACCTTGAAGAGCGCCCTTTATACAATGAGAGCGCGCTGCATGAAATTGAGCAGCCGCTGAGAGGGCGGCTGGTCGAGCCCGAAACTGCTGATCAAGTGCTAAAGCAGCTCGCCGCTAAAACCAAATAAGTTGGTGTGATGTGTGAAAGATTTTCACCGTGACAGGGAAGTTTGTGATCAAGAGCCCGCTGCTTTAGAAACAAAGATAGCTTCTCAATAACCGGCTAGAAAACAGAAAGAAATTGAGTATCTCATCCGATCATATTATACTTCAAGACAAATAGATATTCGGAGGCGGGGAAATGAAGTTGGGGAAATCTTTGACAATGTTGTTTTTTGTGCTGATATGTTCTTGGACATTCGCGCAAAGAACGAATTTTATTTTGTTGCTGACCGATGATCAATCCTATCATCTGGGGATGACCGGGGTTAAAGGGCTTAAGACACCCAATATCGACGGGCTTGCCAGACGTGGTGTGTTCTTCAGCAAAGCGTACGCCACGGCGGCTTCCTGCGCGCCCTGCCGCGGGTCGCTTTTGACTGGCATGTACCCGCATGCCAACGGTCACTGGCGCAACACGGTTGGCCCTGGTTTAAATATGCCGGATAAAGAGTTTACCCGTGAATCTTCACATGTGGATCAGGTTGGTGTGCATGAAGATATTGTCACCCTGATTGAGCTGCTGCAGCAGAGCGGCTATTTCACCGGGATCACACAGAAGTTTCATTTGAGCCCGGCTTGGAAGTTTCCCTTCGCTTTTCGGGCGGCAGCCAGCTGCAAACCAGCCAGCCAAGGAGAGGCGGCAAAAAAGTTTTTATTGCAGGCCCACCATAAGCCGTTCTTCCTGCAAGTGAATATTGGCAATACCCATCGGCCCTATCGCAGGCATATTCAAGAGGCCGCTCTGCCGGAGGTTGACCCAGCCGAGGTGCAGGTGCCGCCCTGCTGGCCGAATACGGAGATTACCCGCCAGGATTACGCGGAGTACCTCTCCACTGTGCAGCACGCGGATGCGGTTATCAAGGCTGTGCTTGATGAACTCAAAAACTCTGGCCGCGAGGAGGAGACCATTGTGATTTATACCAGCGACCAGGGGTTCTGCTATCATCGAGCTAAGGCGACCGCCTATGATTGGGGGGTGCATGTGCCGCTTTCGTTCACAGGCAAAGGCATCCGTACGCAAGTGCAGAGCGAGGAGCTGGTCAGTCATGTTGACATTATGCCAACCATTCTTGACTACGCTGGGATCAAGATTCCCGCGACAGTGCAGGGTGTTTCGCTGCGTGCTTTCTTAGAGGGACGAAGTGCCGGGGCAGGGCGGAAGTATATCGTCTCCGAGCACAACGCGCACGGAGCTGGCAAAGCAGAGTATTATCCCACCCGCTCTATCACGGATGGGCGCTACCGCTACATTCTCAATCTGCAGCATGAAGTGGTGCCTGATTATCCGATTGAACGTTTTGTGACTGATCCGGAGTTTGCCGCCAAACCCAAAGGCCCGGCCTGGATGCCCTGGGATGCCACCCCGAGCGTGCAGTGGCAGAACCGCGCCTTTGCCGAAATCATTCATGCCAAAGATGATTTCCCCGAGCAGTATGAGCTGCTGAAAGCCACCTTCTTCAGACCTCAAGAGGAACTCTATGATTTACAGGATGATCCCTATGAGATGCGAAATCTAGCGTCGAATCCGGAGTATAGTGCTAAGAAAAAACAGCTTGCGGGTGATCTCAGGGACTGGATGAAAAAGAGCGGTGACAGTGGCGACCCACGTGCGATCATACGCAGGACTAATGCGACGGCCACCATTGATTGACAAAGCTCGTTGCGCATTTATAGAAAGAGAATTATGAAATCTGAGTTAATCATATACCTATTGTTGGGCGTGCTGGGCGCGGGGGCTCTGGCTGAGGGTGCATCGGTGGATTTACAGAGCGATACCTGGGTGGCCATTGACGCGCTGGGCCGCGCTCTTCCCGCTGGCGAAAAAACGGGCGGGTTGCGCCCGGATCGCTGCGTCGGTGTTTTCTACTATATCTGGCATGGGGCGCATGGTTATAGCAATGAGGGCGGCGGGCATGATCAGAACAAGGTCAAGGTGCCGGTTGGCAAAGATCTGGAGGCCCCATATGATATCACCAAGATTCTGCAACAACCCAAAGATCAACGCCAATGGGGGCCGGTCAACCGCTTTCACCACTGGGGGGAGCCGCTGTTTGGCTACTATGTCGCCAATGACGACTGGGTGATCCGCCGGCATGCCCAGATGCTCAGTGATGTTGGTGTGGATGTGATCCTCTTTGATGTGACCAATGGTTTCACCTACCGTGAGATCAGTTTCAACCTCATGCGTGTTTACAGCGAGATTCGGAGCGCGGGGGGGCGCACACCGCAGATCGCGTTCCTGTGCAACGGGAGTCTGATCAAAGCAGCGCGGGGAGCCGCCGCGACACTCTGGCGCGATCTTTACCAGCCCGCTAAATATCCTGAGCTTTGGTTTCAATGGAAGGGCAAACCGCTGATCCTGGGCGATCCTGAGGCGTTCACCGATGAGATGAAGGCGTTCTTCTCGATCCGCAACTCCTGGGCCTGGAGCAGGGGGGGGAGGAATGAGCCGACACGCTGGTTTGGCAATGGTAAGGATTGCTGGAACTGGCTTGACAACACACCGCAGAACTATGGCTGGCATGACTCCCCGGAGAAGCCGGAGCAGGTGCCGGTCGCGACCGCGCAGCACCCCCATCCGGATAAAGGCAAGAGCTATTGCAATGGCAAACCAATGCACCCGCCTGAAACAGAGCAGGGCCATTACTTTGCCGAGCAGTGGCAACGGGCGTTGGAGATCGACCCGGAGTTCATCTTAATCACACAGTGGAATGAGTGGGTGGCACAGCGCTTTATCAATAAGGGCGAGAAGCACTTTGAGATGTACGCCGGCGAGCCCAATCACGTGGGCGACAGCGTGTTTATCGATGTTTACACTCAGGAGTATAACCGCGATATTGAACCGATGAAGGGCGGCCATGGCGATAACTACTACTACCAGATGGCAGCCAATATCCGTAAATTCAAAGGGGCGCGCCCTGCACCGCAAGCTGGCCCGCTCAGGCACATTGACTTGGCCGCTGGGCTGGAGCAGTGGAACGCGGTTGAACCAACCTACCGTGACACGCTGCAAGACACAACCGCGCGTGACCATCATGGATGGGGCGGCGCAGGGCCATACCGCGACGCGAGCGGACGCAATGATTTCGTGCTCGCCAAGGTGGCCCGCGATGACACAACCCTGTTCTTTATGGTGCAGACTCAGCAGCCCGTCTCCCCGCCCGCAGGGGAGAATTGGATGGAGCTCTTTGTCGCGGCCAGCGGTTCTGACGCACCCGCCTGGGAGGGCTTCCACTACCGGATCCGGCTGGAGGATGTTAACCAAAAGCTTTATGCAGTTGAAAGGTGCGGCGGCGGCTTTAAATGGATCAAGTGCGGCAGCGCTCAATTTGTCGTTGCCGACAACACGCTGCAACTGGCATTGCCGCGCGCGTTGCTGGGAAAATGCGCGGCAGAGGAGAGTCTCGACCTATGCTTTAAGTGGTCGGACAACCGTATGACAACCGAGGCGATTGACTGGTTGAGGTTTGGCGATACAGCCCCGAATGCGCGCTTTATGTATCGATATAAAAAAAATGTGGACATCCGCTAAAACTACAAAGTGCGGTGTAAAGCCGCTTTAGGAGAGTATATGAAAAACATTGCGTGTAAATTAGGGTTATTCGTGTGGCTGGTTCCCGCACTTGGTTTCAGTGTGCTTCTGGTGGACGACGCGCCGGATAAACCGGGTGAGTGGGGCTTCCAGCCTGCCGTGAATGCCATGGTTGAGGCAACCCCACCCGGGTTTTGCTGGAGACCTCAGAAGAGCGCGGCGGAGTATGAGGTGCAGGCCAGCCGGAGCGCGGATTTTGAGAAGGTTGAATACAGCGCCAAAGGCATTGCCATGAGCGTTCACTGTCCACCGCAGATTTTTGCGGCAGGGGAGTGGTTCTGGCGCTTCCGTTTTCGGCAAAAGACAGAGTGGTCAAATTGGAGTATGATCCGCAGGTTTGAGGTGGCCGCTGATGCGCATGAGCTGCCATTGCCGGCGCGAGCGGAGCTGCTGGCGCGCATCCCTGAAGCTCATCCCCGCCTTTTTGTCCGACCAGAGCAGCTGACAGAGCTGCGGCATCGCGCCCAGGGTGATCTGAAGCCGTTATTTGACAACATGGTCAAGCGGGCGGAGGATTTACTTGCAAAACCAGCCCTGACTGCGGAACCCGCGCTCTACAGATCAGGCATTCAAAGAGGCAGCGATGAGTGGCGCGGAGTCTGGTGGGGCAACCGGACTTATGTGCAGCGGGCTCTGGGAGGTGCCGCTGAACTGGCCTTCACCTGGCAGTTGGGTGGGCGGGAGGAGTTCGGCCAGGAGGCCCGCCGCATTCTGATGGAGTGCGCCCAATGGGATCCCAAGGGCGCGACCGGCTATCGCTACAACGATGAAGCGGGAATGCCCTACAACTACTATTTCGCCCGCACGTACACCTTTGTGCATCAGTTGCTGAGTGAAGCGGAGCGCCGGAAGTGTCGTGAGGTGATGGAAATTCGCGGCACAGAGATGTACCGGCACCTCTTTCCACGGCATCTCTGGGCGCCCTATGCCAGCCACTCCAATCGCGCCTGGCATTTTTTAGGTGAGCTCGGAGTTGCTTTTTACAGGGAAATCCCTGAGGCCGCGGAGTGGCTCTGGTTCTCTGTGAATGTTTTCGCCTGTGTTTATCCGGTTTGGAGCGATGATGATGGCGGGTGGCACGAGGGGTTGTCCTACTGGTCAAGTTATGTTGATCGTTTCACATGGTGGGCGGATGTGATGCAGAGCGCTTTGGGAATCGATGCGTTTGACAAGCCCTACTTTGCTAAAGTCGGTTTTTATCCGCTCTACGTGGCCCCGCCAGGAACCCTCTCAGGCGGATTCGGCGATTGCACCACAACCTTCCGCTCTCAAAACTGCGCTGCTTTGGTGGCGGTGCTGGCAGCGCAGTCCAATAATCCCTATTGGCAGTGGTATGCCGAGGCGCACAAGCAGAAGGTCTCCGGAGGCAATTATATCGGGTTTATGCGGAGTGCGCTGCCCAAGGTTGAGGCTCGATCACCTGCGGATCTGCCAGCCTCCCGTTTGTTCCGGGGGGTTGGTCAGGCTTACCTGAACACCGATCTGACCGATGCCGCTAAAAATATCCAGATCCACTTTAAGTCGAGTCCCTTTGGAACCCAGAGCCACGGCTATAACGCACAGAACTCTTTTCTGCTTTATGTGGGCGGGGAGCGACTTTTTCTGCGTTCCGGTAAACGCGACAGCTATGGCAGCGATCACCATCAAAACTGGATGTGGCACACGAAAAGTGATAACTGCATCACAGTGGATGGCGAGAGCCAGGGGCGCCGCCGCGCCGATGCGATCGGCGAAATCACGCGCTTTGAAACCACGCCGGAGTTCGACTATGTGGTGGGAGAGGCGGCCGGGGCGTATGACGGGAAGATCAAGCGCTTTACCCGGCGTATCCTCTTTATCAAACCAGAGGCGGTTGTAATCTGGGATTCGCTCGAGGCCCCGGCGGCCTGCGCATTTGAGTGGCGGCTGCACACAGCGAATGCAATGACAATCAACGGACAGCGTGATATCCGCGCTGCCAACAGTAAAGGGGGGTGCCGGGTGGAGTTTCTTTATCCGGAAAATCTGCGGATTTCACAGACCGATCAGTTTGACCCGCCGCCGCGCGAGCGTATTAAACTGGTGGAGCATCACCTGACAGCTGTTCCGGCTGAGACATCAACAGCAACAGAGTTTGTGACCGTGCTGCGTCCGCATTTCAAAGAGCAAACGCTTGCCGGTGATTGCGCTTTTAAAAAAACACACTCCAGCTATGAGCTGAGAGTTCCACTGGCACATGGCGGTGCGGCACTGGTGTTTTTAAGCGCTGACCCGCAGAACCGGGTTAAAATAAAAGGTGCGGAAACCGCGGCTGAGGTTGCGGTTGTTCGGCTGGATGCACAGCAGCAGGTGCTCCGGGAGTGGGTGTTGGCACCTGAAGGGTGAAGGTTTGAACAGTATATCAAATAGCATGGAGGTATCCTATGGCCCTCAACAGGCGTAAGTTTTTGACTGTCAGCGGCCTGGGCAGTGCCGGCGCGCTGCTGGCACGGCCGTCTCAAGAAAGGCGGCCGAATATTTTGTTTGTCTTCGCGGATCAGCTGCGCTCAATGGAGCTTGGCTGCTACGGTGGCACCCAGGTTAAGACCCCGAACATGGATCGGCTGGCGGCAGAAGGAACGCTCTTCACGAATGCGATCAGTACGGCGCCGGTTTGCTCGCCTTACCGGGCAATGCTGTTGACAGGTAATTTTCCCATGAAAAACGGGATGGTTCTCAATGATCATCGGATGCGCAACCCCACGCCCTTTTTTGCCGAGGTTTGCAAATCCAGCGGCTATCAAACCGCATACATCGGCAAGTGGCACGTGGACGGGCACGGGCGTGACGCGTACATCCCTCCTGAAAGACGGCGCGGTTTTGATTTCTGGCGCACACTGGAGTGCACGCACAGCTATCTGCAATCAGCCTACTACCATCAGGACGAAAAAAAGAGCCGTCTCTGGCCTCAGTATGATGCAATCGCCCAGACCGATACCGCCTGCGACTACATTACGCAGCACGACGGCGAGAAACCGTTCTGCCTCTTTCTCTCATGGGGGCCTCCGCATGATCCCTATATAGCACCGCAGAAATATATGGAACGATTTGATGCGGCTCGCGTGGAACTGCGTGCGAATGTGAATGACTACCAAGCAGCAGAAAAGATGCGCAATGAATGTGATACCATGCTGCCGGAGAACATGCGCAAAACACGGGAGCAGTACACTCGTTTTCTGGCTGATCAAAGCAATGCAATGATTCGTAAGTGGTATGCCGGTTACTTTGCGGCTATTGAAACACTGGACGACTGCCTGGGCCGAGTGTTGGCCACCTTGGAGCGTAAAGGCGAGCTGAATAATACCATTGTTGTGTTTACCTCGGATCATGGCGACAACCTTGGCTCTCATCGGCAGTACGCAAAGCAACTGCCCTATGAGGAGTCGATCTCGGTTCCGTTCCTGCTCCGGTACCCCCGCAAAGTGAAGGCCGGAGCGAAGAGCGATGGTCTGCTGGCACCTGTGGATATTATGCCGACACTCTTCGCACTGGCTGGCATCCAGCCACCTGCCGTTGATGGGCGGGATTTGAGTGCAGCCGCGGCTGGAGCGGATGACGCGCGTGAGGCGGTGTTAATTATGCGTTACATCTGGCTTGGAACCAACTGGATCACCAATGGCAGCGGCCCCTGGCGCGGCGTGCGCACCAAGCGCTACACCTATGCCCGGAAGTCGCACACCAAGACGCCTTGGCTGCTCTTTGACAATCTTAAGGATCCGCAGCAGCTCACTAACTTGGTGGATGAGCCTGCCTCTGCTGAGCTGCTTAAACGTCTGGATCAACGCACCGACGAGTTGCTGGCCGAGGCTGGCGACCCTGAGGAGCCGGTTGCGATTGCGAAAATGGTGATTGAGGAGCAGCGGCGTTACGGGATGGCGGTGCGGAGTGATGTTCTGCTGCCGCGCATGGTGGCGCCGGGTGCTGGCTGGGAGACGAAGAGTGAAGGGTGAATTAACTAGAATGGAGATAAACATGAAATTAGCAATGGTAGTGCCTTTGGCAGCCGGATTGGTCTGCGGGGCAATCGGCAGTGATGAACAGCTGGTGGTCCAGGTGGATGGCAAAGATCTGATCACCTATCAGGCGCAGCCCATGTCCGCGCCCAAGGGCGGGGATAAGTTTAAGGCGAGCGATTTTATCCATCCGCTGAAAACCCCGGCCGGCTTTACCGTGACCGGGATTCAGCCGGATGATCACCTGCATCACCTGGGGCTCTGGTGGCCTTGGAAACACGTTGAGGTGGATGGCCGCAAGGTGCTTTGCTGGGAGTTACAGAAAGGCGATGGGGTTGTTCAGGCGCAGGGTGCTCAGAAAACACCGGATGGATTTACGGCGCAAAGCATCTATGTTGACCGCAAGGCAGCTGGCGCTCCAGTGACTTTGTTGAATGAAACAATCCAGGTTAAAATCGGCCCGGGTGTGTCCGCACCCGCCAACGGGTATAACCTTGACCTCACGATTGTCCATGAGAGTGCAGCGGGAAAAACGCTGGTCATCTCAAAATATAACTACAGCGGATTTGCATTGCGGGGCACAGCTGCGTGGAACAAGAGTAACAGCACGGTTGTCACCAGCGAGGGCAAAGGCTATGACAAAGCCAACAACACCAGGGCGCGCTGGGTGCGGGTGGAGGGGGCGGCGGATAATGGAAAAACCGCTGGCCTGGTGATGATGAGCCACCCCTCTAATCAGGATCACCCCGAGCTGCTGCGCACATGGAACCCTGAAACACACAACGGCGCGGTTTTTGTAAACTTCAACACCGTGCAGCAAAAGCCCTGGGTTTTCGAACCTGATAAAAAATATACCCGCAATTTCAGAGTCTTTGTCTATGATGGAGAAGTTTCCAGCGAAGAGGCGGAGAAACTGTGGCAAGCGTACAGCCGATAGGCACAGGGGTCAGGGGTCAGGGGTCAGGGGTCCAGATCACTGGACATAGGGGTCAAAATGGTTGCACTTTAATTTTTGAAACCACAAGGAACCTAGCGCAGCATAGCCGCAACCAATTTTTTGCCACTGAGACACTGAGGGGCACAGAGGGTACGCTAGGCTGTTTTTAGTACCTCTTTTCTTAAATCCTATCATGTTTGCGAAAGATTTTGCGACTTTTGCGTTTTTTTGCGGCTAAACATAGCGAAGCAAAGGAAAAAAAGGAATAGCCGCAAAAAGGCGCAAAAGGCGCAAAAGAAAGAACTTCCATAGAGGGGTAGAAAAATCTGTTGCAGCCTGGTAGATTTAAGGTAAGAAAATTTGGGGTAAGAAAATTTGGCAGCGTGATAATTATTAACTCATCTACGATTATTCAGAGCGCATGGTTTAATTAAGAAAGTACCGAGGACTAATCGCTATGTTTTAACTAAAAAAGGATGCAAAGTTGCCACTACGGTGTTAGCTGCCTCTAATGTTGATACTGAACAACTTATGGATATGGTGATCTAAAAAACGTACAAAAAAAACAAGAAGTTGAATGATAGTAGTACATAGATTACAAAGATTAATGCGTTGTTTTCTGCCTGTGCGTTGCACGCAGACAGGCGGCTATGCTGCGCTAGGTTCTTTGTGGTTTCCAACCGGAGATGTCCGATTGGAAATCGGAGCTACGTTGCTCCGCACTAAAGTCGCGACCTCTTCACTCGCGCACTTCTCGACTCCGCGCCTTGCGCGGAGCTAGGCCTTTGCCAAAGGGTAAGACGAACATGCTGCTTCTTATAACATGTTGGCGGTGGGTAATCCCAACCCCAATCCTCGTCTCTTGCGGCCTGCCCTTATCGCTGCGTCTTGATTAGGATTGTGACTAAGAGTCTAATCGCCTGCAACGTAAGGCCTAGGCTCCTGCGCCTCACCGTCCGCTGCTGAGTGCCCTGCGCAGCAAGGTCTCGATGTCAGGGGGGGCGCCCTCTTTGGCCAGTACCGCCTGAACCATCTTGGTGGCTTTATCCTGCGCAAACCCCAGCGAAGTCAAGGCCAGCACAGTGTCGCGCATGATGGTATTCTCAGGCTGACCCTGCTCCGCGCCGGTCATGGCTTCAAAGGGGTTCACTTTGTCGCGCAGCTCCATGGCAATTCTTTCGGCGGTTTTTTTGCCGATGCCATGCACTGAGCTGATGCGTTTGATGTTGCCCTCGGCAATGCAGATTGAGAGCTCTTTGACGGTCAGACCGCTGAGGATACTCAGCGCGGTTTTCGCCCCTACTCCATTGACGTTCAAGAGCATCTCAAACATCTTTTTCTCTTTGTCATCAAAGAAGCCGATCAGTGTCTCGTTATCATCCCGGAGATGGTGATAGGTCAGCAGCTTGCAGCTGCTGCCGGAGGCTGGCAGGCGGTCATAGGTGTTGACTGAGATCAACACCTCATAGCCAATGCCGCCAACATCCAGAATCACGATTGAAGGCGATTTTTCAACTAATATTCCTTTGAGAAAAACGATCATAGGGGTTAGGGGTTAGGGGTTAGGGGTTAGGGGTTAGGGGTTAGGGGTTAGGGGTTAGGGGTTGGAAGCTCGTAGCTTGACTATAACAACGAATGATTGAGGGTGTTCTCCATGTGTTGTTAACTTTATCGCAAACTTTATCGCAAACTTTGTCGATCCTTTTCGTCAACTTCTCAATAGCTCGCTTGGAGCAGCCTAAAGGCTGAACAACAAACCTTACGCAGCATCCGTTTGTTGTTCACGCTTCAGCGTGTTCTGTTCTTTAACCGGTTATTGAGAAGTGACCGCTTTCGCTTTAGCGCACCCCTAATAATGAAAGATGTCATTCATTTTCGACAAAGTTTGCGACAAAGTTTGCGACAAAGCTTGATTGTTCTGTCTCCTGAATCCTATCTCCGGCCACTTCTATCCAATCACAGCATCCGCTTCCATGCGGGGGGCGTTGGCCAGAACATAGAGTTCGGCCTCGGTGCACCACATGCCATTACTCTGCTTGCAGATTTGGTGAAGGTCGGCAAAGTACTTGTCGTTCTTGCCCAATTGCTCGAAATCATCGATTGCCGTCATGGGCATGGAAATATGGGTGTAAACCAGCTTCTTGCCGCCCGGGATTTTTGGCAGATCCAGGGTGGTTGCCGCCACCGAATCAATGCCGCCCACATGGGTGATCATGACCGAGGGGTTGATCAGTCCCTGCGCGGCGTAGTTCATGGAGTCCTGCAAATCCTTGGTGTTGCCGCCCGAGGAGCCCACAATGTGGTGTCCCATGTAGTGTACATCATAGAAGTTGATTGACGCCATGAAGTCCTGCTCGGAGGGGCCGGCAAAGAAGTTCATGCAGCCATTGTAGCCCAACAGTGCGGAGCCCTGCTCGATCAAAGCTGGAACCGGCGCAAAGACCATGACATCATTGTAACCTTGGCCTTGGTTGGCGGCTTTAATAAATTCCACCGGGTTGGCGACTTTGGCTGTGTTCAGATAGTGCAGCTCCACGCCGCACTCTTTGGCGTGCTCGACTGAAAAGATCTCGGCGGCGCGCTCCAGGCGCGCTTGATCAATATCAGTGATGACCAGGCGGGCGGGGCGGTGCTCAGGCCCATGCAGGGCCAGATCAATGGCGCTGACGCCCATGGGGCCGGCGCCTGCCAGGACAACCATGCTGCCCTTGTCTTTTATGCCCATGTGATGCACATACTGACCTGGGTCAAAGTGGTAGCTGCAGCGAAAGGCGCCGACAATACAGGAGACAGGCTCGGAGATGGAAGATTTGTAATAGGCATCCCCATCATAGGTCAGCAGGCAGTCGAGCTCCATCACCTCTTTGGGGATAATGATGCGGGTGGCATGGCCTCCGATATATGGAAAAGAGTAACCAGGCGCCCAGTGCTCGCGGCCCGGGATATTGAGCTGTGGCTGCACCCCGTATTTCTGCCCCACCTTGAATTTATGCTGCCAGTTTTTGCCTACCTTGAGCAGCTGACCGCAGAATTCATGGCCCAGGATAATCGGATTGGTCGCCACGTCATCAGGCACACGCTTGTGCTTGCCACCTTGAATCGCGGCTTTGTAGTCGGACATGCAGATGCTGTTGGTCACGATATCGGCCAGGATCTCGTCATCTGTGATCTCATTCAGTTTAAATTGCTCCAGGCGGAGGTCGTTTTCACCATATAAACGCAGTGCCAGTGTTTTCATAGTTGTCAATCTTTGTGCTATAAGTTTAGTTAAATAAAAGAATACTATAATATACTTGTTTTTGCGGGATATACAAGCGTAAAAATGATATAGTGATTTTTCTTTTTTTTAAGCATCCGCGGGATAGCTGAATTTAAGTGATTTTAATTTATCAAGGAGAGAGACAATGTATCTGATTATTATTAACGTTCTGCTGGGTATTCTGGCTGGTTTGGCGCTGGGTCTAACTGATACAGCCTCCACGGTCTGGGCTGTTGTCTGGGGAATTCTAACCTTTATCGCCGCCCAGCTGCTTGCCGGATATCTGGTTCAGAAAAAGGTCAAGTTGGAGATGGAGAAGGTGCAGGAGATCCTGAACAACGGAAAAAATCATTTACAACAAAAGATCGGCCAGTGGCAGATGCGTCCGCCGGGGAGCATCAAGGATGCCCAGAAAATAATCGAAAAAGAGCAGAAAATCTTTATTGATCGGGCGCTGGAGGCCTCTTCCGGGCTGGAAAAGTTCAATCGCTGGGCGCCTTTGATGAGCAAGCAGGTGAATGCCCTGCGCTTGCAGCTGCATTGGATGAACAAGGATTTCAAACAGGTTGACAGGCTGCTGCCGCATGTTCTGATTATGGATCCAATGATGGCTTGCATCAAAATCGCCCGCATGCATATGCGCAAAGAGGAGGGTATTGACAAGGTCTTTAAAAAGCACTCCGGCAAGGTGCGTAATGAGCAGGGGGTCTTGATTTACGCGCTGTATTCCTGGATTTTAGTTCAGCAGAAGGAGATTGACGAGGCGCATAAGGTGTTGATTGAAGGGTGTGAAAAAGTCGAGAACGAGTTTTTGAAACGCAACCGTGAGAGTCTGGCCAATAATCGGGTGGGGCATTTCTCTAACACCCCGTTTGGCGAAGAGTGGTACGCGCTGCATCTGGAGCAGCCCAAGATGAAGGTGCAGCGTCAGCAGCGTTTTAGCAAGCGCCCTTATTAATTATGACAGCAAATTTAGATTCACTTGAGTTGTGCGGCCTGGAGGTTGCCTGTATTATCGGGGATCTGCCAGAGGAGCGCGTCAGGGAGCAGAGTTTGATCATTGATCTCACGCTGACTCTTGATCTGCGCCCGGCGGCCCGCTCCGACGCCCTTTGTGACACCGTTGATTACGCGGGGCTGAGCGCGGAGATTCGCGCGGCCCTGCAACAGGCAAATTGCCGTATGATTGAGCGTGCCGCGGAGTGCGTGGCTGCGGTGGCGCTGCGGGACTCGCGCGTTAAAAAGGTGAGGGTGCGTGTGGAAAAGCGCGAGCGGGTTGAAGGTTTACGGGCAGCTGCGGTTGTGATTGAGAGGCAGGAGAGCTGTTTATGAACAAAGCGCCTAAAAAAGCGATGATCCTGGCCGCCGGACTTGGCCAGCGGCTGCAGCCGCTAACCGCGGCCATGCCCAAACCCCTGATGCCTCTCTGGAATAAACCGCTGATTGATCATGTGATCCATCTGCTGCAATCCTGGGGGGTGCAGCAGATTGTTGTTAACACCCACTGGCAGCCGGAAAAAATCGCCGCGCATCTGGCAGCCGGTTCCTATACGGCCGGCATCCAGCTCTCAGAGGAGCAGGAGATCCGCGGCACAGCCGGGGCACTGCGCGGCTGGCGTGAGTATTTCAGCGATGAACCGTTCTGGGTGATCAACGGCGATATTGCCGCCGAACTGGATTGCCGCGCTTTGATCAATGGCTATTATTCACAACCGCGGCCGTTCGGTGCCTGCTGGGTTACTGACAAAAAAGGGCCGCGCACTGTAGAGGTCGACCGCTTGGGACGGATCACCTGCTACCGCAGCCCTGAACCGGGCGTTGAGGGCACCTACACTTTTTGCGGCTTGCAGCTGCTCTCACCAAAGATCTTTGATTTCATCCCTGAAAGAACCTTTTCCACATTGGTGGAGGCCTATGAAAACGCCATGTTTCAGAACCTCTTTGTCAAAGGGGTGACAGTCGAGGAGAGCTACTGGAACGATGCTGGAACCCTGGAGCGTTACAGGGAGATTCATCGGGAGACCAAGCAACTCGCAAGGGCAGGCCAGCCCGGCGGCGGACTCTACAATGCGGGAGCTGACCGCAAGGCTGAGAGCAGCCGCGGTTTTCTCTGTGCGGGGGCGGGTGCGGTCATCAAGGGCGCGCTCAAAGGTAACAACAGCATCATCTTTGACGGAGTAACGCTGGAGGAGCAGAGCTCAGTCAGCAACGCGATTATTCAGGGCGGCCATCTGGCTGGCAGGATCAGCGACCTCTGCTGCGTCAGCGGGAGCGCGCTCTCCGAGAAGTCGGTAGTTGAAGCCGCGAAGGCCCTTGGCTGGGAGAGCGACGGAGGAGCGTTTGCCTTTCTTGGTCAGCGCGGTTCTGAGCGCTCTTTCTGGCGCGGCCTATACCGGCATGAGCGGGCGATTTTCATCTGTGACGGGGGCGGACGCCCTGAGAATCGGCGCTATGCCGGGCATACCGGCGTGTTGCAGCGCGCCGGCATTCCGGTGCCTGAGCTGCGCTACAACGCGCCGGACGGTCGCACGCTGGCAGTGGAAGATCTCGGCGACCAATCGCTGCAAGACCGCATGGCATCCAGCCCTGAAAACGCGGAGGATTATTACCGTAATATTATTGCAAAGGCGGCTGATTTTCATAGACAGGTGACCAAGGTTGTCAACGCAGAAAAGATTGAACTTGAACCAGCTTTTGATCAAGCTTTGTATAGCTGGGAACACGCGCTTTTTGAAGAGCACATGCTGCAGCGGCGCTATGGTTTTGAGGGGCTGCCTGCTGCGGTGCTTGAAGAGCTGGTCAATGTGGCGGCTGAGCTGGAGCGCGGCAGCCAGGCGGTGATTCACAGGGATTTGCAATCCAGCAACATCCTGTTCAAAGGGCGCAAATTTTTCTTGATTGACTTTCAGGGAATGCGCTATGGCTCACCGGCGTATGATCTCGCATCCCTGCTATACGATCCCTACGTTGATCTGGATCCAAAGTTGCGGTGTGTGCTGGCTGCGGCTTACTGCCAGGCTGTGCCGGAATTCCCTGATGTGCTCCAGCTTTTTTTCAAAGCTGCGGTGCAGCGGCTGGTACAGTCGCTGGGAGCTTTCGGACGTTTAGCAGCGCTGGGACACACCACTTTTGAGCAGCACATTGCCGCTGCGCTGAAAAACCTTCTCGAAGCCGCCGATGCTGCTGAGCTGGATGCCCTGGGCGGCTTGGTTGAAGAGCTGATTGCGCGTGAGCAGATACGGCAAAGATCATTTGCGCCGAGCACGAATTGCGGCCCTATCGCCACGTCAGGGTAAACGCTGTCTCTTGCGATACAGGCGCAGTTAGCGTGACGGCCACCAGGTCGGCTGACTCCGCTGCCGCGGTGCAGCTCACATTGTCCGCTGTCTTTGCTCCCTCGAATGTAAAGCCAGCCGGTGTGCGGAAGCGCAAGGTCAGGGGACTATCCGCAACGCACTTAATGGATCCCGAGAGTGTTTTACCGGAACCCTCCCATGCGAGCTTTGTTAACTCCACGGCTCCCTGTGTGATATGGCGGTCGCTGCTGAGAAACTGCGGGTTCGGCTGAGCCCGGTGCACTGCAAGCAGGCGCACGCCGTGCGCGGGTACTGGCAGGCTGTAGCTGTTTTTGTGCAGGCCCTGGTATGTGTTTGTCCAGAATTCGTAAAGCGCGTATTCCGCATCAGCGGCAAGCCCGAGTTCCGCAAAATTAAAGTTGATCGACTCCTCCTTCTCCGACCAGTTAAAGAGCGCCACCACATTCCAGTTGCCGAACGAACGGCTGATTTTGAGATCCCACACCGGTAACATGCTGAAACTCGGGTAGAGGTCAAGGGGCCGCACGTTACAGACCGGCAGAGACTGCTGGAGCAGACGCATACGCTCCGGCTTGAGAGTGGCCAGCTTGTCGCCAGAGAACATCATCTGGCCTGGCAGCGCGACCACGGTGGTCGCCAAGCGGGCCTGCTCAATGCCGAAGAAATCACCCACCAGCAGCGTGTCAGGATCAGAGAAAAACACGATATTGTTCACGAAAATCTGATTCAATGTGCACTGTGCCTGGTTGAGCAGATTCTCCCATTTTGGCGGTTGGTTGGGGTGGACGATATCAGCGCCGATGCGCGCCGCATCGGCATAGGCTGCCTCCGCGCCGGTGAAATGACCTTGGCAGGCAAGGAAAATACGTTCTTCGCCGATGCCTTCGCGAAAGGCGCTCACGCAACGCTCGAATGGATTGGGGCAGGCGGGATCTTTGAAGGCGGCCCGGATCTCAGGGCGTTCGAAAAAATGGGCGCAGTAGCCGTGGTTGCGACCTGACATGCCGTCGATCTTGAAGAACTCGTAACCCCATTCGTGCGCGGCGATACGGTGGATCTCGCGCAGGTAGTCGATCACCTCCGGCTGCGAGGGATCTGGCGTATAGGTTCCGTTCCAGGTTGAGAGCGGCTTACCGGCCTTGTTGTGCAAGAACCAGCTTTTATGCGCAAGATAGAAATCAGTGCTGCCAGTGCCGAACGGCGCGGTCCAGATGCCGGGACGAAATCCGAGCGCGCGGATGTCGTCGGCCAGCTGCTTCATGCCGAGCGGGAACTGACGCGGATTGGGTGTCAGGCTGAGGTTATCGAAGTGGCTGACCGGCAACTGATCTGAGTTGTCCTGCCACGATTCGATGGACCAGAACTCCATGCCGAAAGGTTGTAGAAACTTTTTACCGATGCGTGCCTCGGCAAGGTTGTCTTCGGCTGTGGCCTTATCGAAATAGGTGTTCCACGACATCCAGCCAGTGGGGGGTGTTGGACAGCGCTTGCGGTTAATCGGCTTATAGTACGGCACATAGCGGCTGCGGTAATAGTCTTTTTCCAGTGAAAAGCTCCAGACAGCCTCGGCTGCTTCATCAATCTGCCCTTCCAGTGTCAGCCCATAACGCCCACGGCCTTGTGTGGTGATTTTGGTGGTTGCGGCCCTTACCTGCAGGGCGCGGTCGAGTTCAGGGTCGAACAGTGAGTCGTTCAGCATCGAGTCTGCGGGCCCTGAAGCCAACTGGAGCACCCGTCCGCCTTTGTGTGGCCGGGTGCGGCAGGCAAAGCTCTCCGGCGTGAAGGTAAGTTCGCCGCTGAACCTAAGTTTTCCGGGATACGATTGGGCAGTACGGTGATACACAAGCATAGAGAGCTGGTTGCCTTGGCCCTGAAAAGCGACATATCCCTGCACATTGCCCTGACCATCAACCAAGGAGAGCCGCTCTTTCGCCGCGTCACGCGGTGCGACTATTGTCCAGCTCTTGTCTCTGCTTTCAAACTCAAGGCGTCCGCTCACGCTCACGCCGCCGTCAGCATTATTAAGGCTCAGGTTCGCATCTGCCTCGTTGTACGAAACCTGCCAGGAACCCAGCACTAAACCTGCCCATATTGTTGCCAATAACATACTTAAGCCCTTTTCCATATCTTGTTAATTACAGGTTAGAGAACAAAGAGCACGCTGAAGCGTGCACAACAAACTTAATTCTTGCTTTCAATGCGCTTGGTACACACGTGCGAGGGGCTATTTTGACGGGTTGTGATTGTCATTGTCCAGCCACAGTGGCGGACGTGCGACGATCGGCACGTAGGACACATGTTCAACCACACTTTTATAGGCCGGGCGGATGATTTTGCCGGAGTTGGCGATCTCTTCGATGCGATGCGCGCTCCAGCCGGCGATCCGCGACATTGCGAAGAGAGGGGTAAACAGCTCTGGTGGAATATCCAGCAGGCGGTAGAGCAGCCCTGAATAAAAATCGACGTTAGCACTGACACCTTTATAAATCGTGCGTTTGCTGGCAATCACAGCGGGCGCCAAGCCCTCGACTTTTTCATAGAGACGGTACTCTTCCTCCCGCCCTTTCTCACGCGCCAGGCGTGCCACCTGTTCGCGGATGATAAGTGTGCGCGGGTCAGAGATCGAGTACACGGCATGGCCCATACCATAGATCAGCCCGGATTTGTCAAACGCCTCTTTTTGCAGCAGTTTGGCTAGATAATCTTCAATCTCTCGGTCATTATCCCAGTTCTTGAGTGTTTGCTGCATATCGTCAAACATCTGCACCACTTTGATGTTAGCCCCGCCGTGACGCGGTCCTTTGAGTGCGCCGAGCGCGGCGGCCACCGCCGAGTAGGTGTCAGTGCCGGTGGAGGTGACAACATGGGTGGTAAAGCTTGAGTTGTTGCCGCCGCCGTGTTCAGCATGCAGCACGAGTGAGAGGTCAAGCAACTGCTCTTCAAGTGGTGTGTAGGCACTGTCATGGCGCAGCATATGCAAGAAATTCGCAGCTGTACTGAGCTTAGGATCGGGGCTGTGAATGACAAGGCTTTTATTTTTATACTGATAGGCGTGCGCCTGGTAGCTGTAGACTACCAGCAGCGGGAAGATGGCGATCAGTGTCAGCGATTGGCGTAACACATTGGGCAGATCGGTTGCATCCGGGTTGTTATCTGTGGCATATAAGGCGAGAACTGCCCGGGCAATGGCGTTCATTACATCGCGGCTGGGAACTTTGAGGATTGAGTCGTGCAGAAAATCACTCTGCAAGTCACGGTTGGTGACTAACAGCTCTTTAAAGCGTGCCAGCTCCTTGTGGTCCGGCTGCTCGCCGAACATGAGAAGATAGCAGGCCTCTTCAAAGCCACTGCGCTTGTCAGCGAAAAACCCGCTGACTAGATCACGAATGTCGATGCCGCGGTAGATCAAACATCCTGGCGCGGGAACAGACTCGCCATTAACAACTGTTTGAGCCTGCACCTCGCCAATACGTGTCAGCCCTGCCAGCACGCCCTTGCCGGTCAGGTCGCGCAAGCCACGTTTGACATTGTATTTTGTATACAACTCTGAGTCCACTAAACTATTCTTTGCAGCCAAGTTACTTAAATGATTCATCCAGGCTTCAGCCATACTTATCTCCCTCTCAAATTTACGAATATTTTCACTGTTTTTACTTTAATTAAATCAGGATACCATAAACCGAGATTCTTTTGTATTGGTAATTGAAGTTTTTTTAATGTGCAGGCAATTCAGCACATCCATTCGCGGCGATTCGCGGGCAAAAACTCCGAGAACGCTTGCTTTGCTATTTCAGCAGCACAATCGCCCTTTCAACCGCTCCAGCCAGTGCGCCACAGCCGGCCGCGTAGGAGGCGGCCTTGGCAGGCTCGGAACTTTGCAGTTGCAGCATGGCGGTTGCGATATGCTCTTCAACGGTTACGGGTTTTTCGATCCAGTTCAGCTTCTGCTCAGTGGTGAGAGTCGAAATATCAAGGTTAACGGAGCGCTCGTTCGCCTCAAGTTGGACTGTATGGCCTTTGACAGCACGGGGGATGACTTTGCGGGGCACCCCTTTGAAGTTCAAGACCAGCGGCTGATCAATGTTTTTCAGCAGGTGTTTGGCCACTATTTGCTCTGCGCTCGGCACGCGCTGGAGCAGTGCGATCAGCGCTTCCCGCTGGGGGTAGTCCTGGCTGTCAAGTGTCATGGCGGCGATGGCTGCACTGATGTCATTGGCTGCCAGAGCTGCGGCAATTGTGTCCAGCGTTGCGGATGGCATGTCCGGCGTTGCGGAGGGCGTGTCCGGCGTTGCGGAGCGCGCGACCACCGCGACTTGCTCCTCAGAGATGTCGAGCGCGTTGGTTGCTCCGTCGCTCTCCATATCCGGGGTTTCCGCTGGCAGCTCTGGTTCCAGCTGCTTTTGCCCCAGTGGGATCAGCTCCTCCAAAGCGGCACCAATGTCCTCGCCACGCTGGCGTAGTTCCTGGCGGCGAAGCGGGTCGATCTGCAGCACGGTTCGATACCAGAAGAGTGCGGCAAACCACACCATTAAAACACTCCACCACAGCAGTTGGGTCATGGCGCGCTGATTTTTTTCATCTGCTTCATGGTGTTGCATGACATGCCTGTCCCGCATGCTGGAGAGGTATTGGTTACGCTTTTTAGGCTTGATTTTAAAAGTAGGCGGTGGCGTGTCGCTCTGCGCCTGCGCGCTGAAATCCGCTTCAATCGTGCTCAGCCGCGTCAGGTCGGTGCTGGCGCACACAGGCTCGCGGCCGTTGACAATGCAGTGCAGGTCGTGCTGGACTTCCTCCCAGTTCCGATAGCGGTGCTCCGGCTTTTTCATCATCAATTTATGTAATAACCTTGAAAAGAGCGGCGGCAGTGCGGGCTTCAGAAGGTGGGGCGGGGTGAGTTGCAGTCTCAGATGGGCGTTTAAAATCTCCGGTGCATCCAGCTCGGCGAAGGGCGCCTTGCCGGTAGCGGCATAGTAAAGCAGCGCGCCCAGTGCGTACATGTCGGAGCCGGTGGAGATGACTTCATCCCCGCGGCTCTGCTCAGGCGAGAGAAACGGGGGCGCACCCAGCACATGCCCTTTGTCAATCACCGAAACATCAAAGTCGGGTGACGCGATTATGGCCAGCGAGAAATCAGTGATTTTTGCAATTCCGCGCGCATCGAAACGAATCGTGGAGCCTTTGATGTTTCTGTGAATAATGTTGAAGTGATTCCACAACTGCTTGAGAGCACCGGTTACAGAGAGCGCAACCTGCATCAGATGCTTGAAATCCAAACTCCCGCCCTGTTGTAGCATTTCGTCAATTGATTTGCCCTCCACATGCTCCAGCACTGCGTAGTGCAGGTCATCTGCGCTGACAATGTCAAAAATCGCCGCCAGTGACTCGCTCTTTAATTTTGCAAAGTGCTGCGCGATTTGCAGGAAGTATCCGGTTTCAAGCGGGTCTGCCGCAGCCTCCTCATTTAAAATCACCAGCAAGACCGTGCGATCTAGCATTGTCTGAACCGCCCGCCAGATACAAACCCGGCTGGTTTCCTCAACCAGATCGAGTAATTTGAACCCATGTTGTTCGATGCGCTCTATATTCACGTGTTACTCTTTTTTTTGGGGGTGTCGCGACTGCTCAAAGCAGGTCGGCGTTAACTCTTTGGTTGCCTTGCACAACCTTCTCTTTTAATTCCACTTTATAGTCATGGAATTTCGTGCGCAGCGCCGGGTGGGCTGAGCCGAGAATCTGAACTGCGAAGAGAGCCGCGTTAACCGGCCCGGCGCTGCCTAAAGTCACGGTCGCGACTGGAATGCCCGCAGGCATTTGAATTGTCGCGTACAGTGAGTCTAACCCGTTGAGAGCGCCTCCCTGAATTGGAATCCCGACAACCGGCAGAACAGTGTGCGCTGCCAGCACACCGCCGAGGTGGGCAGCTCCGCCCGCTGCGGCCAGGATGACCTGCAACCCGCGCTCCTCTGCTGTGGTCGCATACTGCGCCGCCAACTCGGGGGTGCGGTGAGCGGAGATCACCCGCACTTCAAAGTCCACATCAAATTTCCGTAAAATTTCGGCAGCTGTTTTGACCAGCGGCCAATCTGAATCACTGCCCATTACAATCCCTACCAGCGGTTTATTCAACATCTCAGCTCCTTTTTTCAGCCCCTCAACAGGGCGCGGTTGCAAATTAATTAGTTTTTCTAAAAAAAGTCTATCGGTTAAAGGCGCGCGCGGCAATATCAGTGCGATAGTGCGCCCCTTCAAAAGAGATCTTAGACACTGCCTGATAAGCACGCTCCACTGCCTGCTTAAGATCTTCTCCGGACGCTGTGACCGAGAGCACCCGTCCGCCGTCGGTTACAACCGCGCCACCCTCAACCCTTGTTCCAGCATGAAAGACAACGCACTCGTCCAGCGCGTCGGCATCCTCAATTCCTGTAATCCGAAGCCCTTTGGAGTAGCGGCCAGGGTAGCCGCCGGATGCCATGACAACTGTTACAGCGGCGTTGTCGCGCACAATTATGTGATCATCGCGCAGCGTACCGTCAACACACGCCTCCAGTGCTGGAATAATGTCACCGGCAATGCGCGGCAGGATCGCCTCGGTCTCAGGGTCGCCAAAGCGGGTGTTAAACTCCAGCACCTTGATCCCGTCCGCCGAGATCATCAAGCCCGCGTAGAGCACCCCTTTATAGGGGCAGCCGCGCTTTTTCATCTCGCATACAACCGGCATAATGATCTGCGTTTTAATCAGCGGAAGCAGCGCGTCGGTCACCACCGGCGCCGGTGTGTAGGCCCCCATGCCGCCTGTGTTGGGCCCTTCGTCATTGTTGTAAACACGCTTGTGATCCTGCGAAGAGGGGAGAATGACAGCGTGCTCTCCGTCAACCAGCGCGAGAATGGAGGCCTCCTCGCCAACCAGAAACTCCTCAATCAAAATCTCTGCGCCAGCCTCGCCGAAGATGGAGTCAACCAGTATGGCCTGAATCGCCTCAACTGCCTCGGCTTTGGTCGCGGCAATAATCACCCCTTTGCCGGCGGCCAGCCCGTCAGCCTTGATCACAACTGGCAACCCGAAGGAGTCCAGCGCGGCGATTGCCCGACCAGGATCGTTAAACAAGAGCGATTTCGCTGTTGGCACGCCGGCCGCAAGCATGATCTCTTTCGAGAATGCTTTACTGCCTTCGAGTCTGGCCGCAGCGCAGCAGGGGCCGAAGACCCGCAGGCCCTCAGCTTCTAAAAGATCTGTGATCCCCAGGCAGAGCGGCACTTCCGGTCCAACAATCGTCAGATCAGGCTTGTTGCAGAGCGCCCACTCTCGCAGCTGAACCAGATCGTCAGCCGCAATCGCAAGGTTGGTCGCAATCGTTGCAGTGCCGGCATTCCCTGGTGCGCAGTAAATGTCAGGAGCGCAGGAATCCTTTGATACTCTCCAGGCAATGGCGTGTTCGCGTCCACCGCCTCCAATGATAAAAATTTTCATGCCTGATAAGATACGCTAAGCAGGTGAATTATTCAAGGGTTTTGGTGTGATATTCTCAAATTAAACTATAATTAGGTGAAATACAAAAAAAGGACACTAAAAAGATGATTCTACTATACACACCAGTGAATATTTGTTACCTTATGTGTATGTTATGAATCAGCTAATGATTGTTTTAGTGTTTTGGAAGGATAAGATTATGAGCATAAGGAAAACGTATTTTGCATTAACAGCAATAATGGTAGGGTTTGTAGTTGCCTCTTTGGGTCTCACGGTTGAAATACCCGACACATACAACGGAGCGATTACAAGTGATTTTGTGGTTGGTGAAAACACAAACATCTCAACAAACGGCGTTCTAATCGTTTTTGAAGGAGACCTCTCCTGCACGACAAACCTGGCGGCAGCTGTTGATTCTCAAGGACGAAAGCTGGCCTCTACTCAGATGTATGTACAGATGAAGCTCTTTGATACACTCCCGGCAACCGCTGATTTCGAAAGCGCGCAAGCCGCGGTGCTGGCCGTGTTTAACACAGGCTCTGAGACAGAGGGCACACTGTACGCTTTAAGCGCCGATCCAACCCCTTTGCATTGGCAGCAGTTGACGAATAACTCGGCCCCCATGGCTGTTTTGCATGGCGCAACGAATCTGATCACCATTGTCCTCAGATATCCGGAAGGAACTTATACAAGCAATGAGTACAAGGTCTCGATTTCAACGCCAGCTGCTCCTGTGCAGAAATCCTCGCAATCTCTTGCCTCTCCCGTTGTATCCGCAAGCGGCATCACAAAACTGAGCTTGGTCGGTGAGGGAGCACTGGCCTCGGTCGCCAGTGCGGTCGGTGACCCGTACCCGCTCTCAACCTCAGTTGATTTCTCGGTTTACCAGAGCGCTGATGGTCTGTTCCTGGTTGATATCTATACCGTGGGTGAAAACGGAACCGATGACCTGAAGGTTGAAGCCTGGATTGGCGGTAAATGGACTCTGATCGGGACGGCCCAAGCCGTTGGAACTGGTTCCAACCACTACCAGATCACTGTCAGCGGATTGACTGTTGGTGAATTCTACAACTTTAGAGTGATTGATGAGGAGGGCCGAGTGCACTCATCTACCAGTGCGATTGAGGTTAAATCAATTCTGATGGAGGCCGTCGGCCTGGAACTGGACACCTTTGTGATTGTCTTTAACTCCGAGGATGGCAAGCACTACAAGCTCTTGATCTCATCCGATGTCTCCGCTCCACTTGAAGAGTGGACAGTCGAGAAAGTACGGGTTAATGGCACTAAAGGCTGGAGTGCGCCCATGGAGACATTCCAGGGCATTGCAGGAGGGCGAACCCAAATCAGTGTTCCCAAGAACCGCGACAAGGCTTTCTTTAAAGTTGCTCTGATCCAATAAACGCCCCGCGCTCCGGGAAAACAAAGAGAACTTCTCAATAATCGCCCGGAAAGCAAAGAGCACGCTTCCGGCTTCGCTTTTACGCCGTGACAAGGAAGCGTGAACAACAAACGTCTGCCCCGTAAGGTTTGTTGTTCAGCCTTTAGGCTGCTCCAAACGTGCAGCGTTTGGGGCACCGACGCTTGTAGTACAGACTTTAGCCTGCCCTAAAGCCAGGACAACAAACGTGTCACCTTTTTTCTGAATCATCGTTCATGACATGATCGTTACTGAATTAAGATGACGGTGCCTGGTTCAAACATCCGCGGTGTTAGGGCCTGATAGTTGGCTTGAATCTGCTCGATGGTCAAACTCCAGTTGCGTGAATAAAGCCTCTGCGTTGCGAAGCTGGGAGTTGATTGAGGTCGAAGAGTGCGTCGGCGGAGACTGTGATACTGTCCCGCACGTGCAAACGCAACAGCGAGCCGTTGAGCGCCAGTGAAATGCCCTGCTTTTCGCCACCGCTTTCAAACAGCACTTCATCGCCGCTTAGGTCCGCGGGTTTGAAGAGCAACTCCACTGCGGCACTGTTCATATAAGCGTAACCTGTAATAGAACGGAAGCTCTCAGTGGTGGCGGAAGAGCTGCCGTCAAAGCGCCAGGCATTGGTCACGCCAGCTAGAAGGTGGTCGCTTAAAGTGACATGCGTTACGTTCCCGTTCAGTGCGAAGTCAAAAAGATTTTTTCCCGCGTTGACATCCAGTGTGCCGATGGAATCCTTGATGTAGCCTACCGCACCGTTGTCGTTGTCAGCATCGTAGTTCAGCATCACACCGCGTGTCACACCCTTGCGCAGCCCTAGGTTATTGCCGCTGCCGATGACATAGTGCTCCTGGATGCGTTCAAACGAGAGAACCTTGTTGTAAGTGGCGACCTCGTCGATCACACCATTAAATGAGTTGGTGCCGCCAGCCGATGTGCTGGGCGAAAATAAAGTCGCGCCGTTTTTCATGCCAACCGCGACTTGATCGGCGTGAGCTAGAACATTAGTGATATTCACATTGCTCATAGCAGCGACGCAGGCCCCGTTGAGGTATTTGATCAGGCATGTTTTGGCTCCGTCGTACACCGAGACAGCGTGGTACACAACTCCGGTTTCGATTGGAACCACTGGGTAGAGTTTTGGGAATCTGTTGCCGCCCTGCTTGCTCCAGGCACCAGAACGCAAAAAATAGTTTGAATTAACCAGCTCGACACACTGGTTGAAGCCGCTGGTTAAACCGCCCTGTTCATAAATAACGCGGTATGGATCATTGGTGGAGAAGGCGGATAGCATAAGCCAGCTCTCCATAGTCTTGGCTGCGTAGTTGGCGGCTGTATTCAGGACATCGTGGTTGGGAAACCCAACCCAGCTGTCACTGCCGTTAAAGCGCAGGGCGCGGTTCTGACTGCAAACAATTAACCCTGGCACATAGGTGTCGGATGGCGGAAAATTATTGGCTTTACCATCAACATAGGCCATGACAGTGCCTTCATTGGCAACCCGGGTGCCGGTGCTCTCGCCCATACGCCACCAAGCCTCAGGGGCATCGGTGGTAACCGCGTTGGCATAGGGATCGTGCACGCCAGCGAGCGCGTTGATCTCCACGGGATTTAAGGCATGATTGTAAATGCGTATTTCATCCACCTGTCCAAAGTTATCTTCTCCTGCAAAAAAAACATTTAAGTCGCCGGTGTTGAGCGCTTTGGAGGTACTGGCGCTGACTCCTTGAAGTTCGCCATCAACATATAGACGAATGTTGATCACATCGGGTGCTTCTAGCGGTGGAACTACAGCTAAAACGTGGTGCCAGTTGTTGTCAACCACCGGTTGCGTGCCGACGATAAAACCCCCGTTCACCTCGCACCTGATTGCGCCCTGGGTACCGTTCTGACTCTGTGTGCGAAAAACAAATTTTTCACTTGGCGTATCGCGTCCCCAAGTACAGATGTTCCCATTGAGCTCTGTGGTTTTAATCCAGGCGGATACACTCCGCTCCACCTTGCCGGTCACGCCTTTGTAGTTGTCGCTGGCTGCAACCTTCCGCATATTAACTGCAGCGGTGGTGCCGCTGGGCACTGGAGCGAGAGCTGTGATTGTCCACGCATTGTTGGCATCAGGGTTTGTGAATACACCGTCATGACCATTGCCGGAGATTTCCGCGGTTGTTATTCCGCTCCCCTCTTCAAGGGGCCAGTGCAGCACGAGCTCCGCATGGCAGCAAAGCACGGCGGATATATTCAAGAAGATTAGCGTTAATAATAAACAAGAGTTGGCCTTCATAACTCACTTCCTTTATGTTTGGTTTCTGTTGTTTAGCAATCCCTTGGCAGCAACTTTTTAATCAAATAAAATTATTATAAAACTTGTTATACCGTCCCAAAGTTAGGTGAAAAAGTCAATCTTAATCAGACATCAATTTCGATGAAAGATGCCGGTCTAAAATCTTAATCTTAATTTGCAAAATATTCTCTGGCAATCGGTTTCAGATTATTGCTACTATAGGAACATTGGTAGGCTAATTGTTTGAAAAGTTAACAAAATTTCGGAGGAGGTTTTATGTCGCAAAGGGCAATGATTCAAAGTGCGTTTGAACAGGGTGAGGGCATTGTTAGGCTGGCGCCCAACTGGGTTCCACGATCTTTTTGCGTGCCGGGCCGACGGATCAAGCTGCACCCGGATGACTACTACGCACTGGGCGGCGAGCGCGGCGGCATTGACGAGCGTTGGTTCGCCTCCACCACCCCGGCTGACAACGGTCCGCTCACAGGTGCCACCGAGGGGCTGAGTCAAATTGTGTTTGAGGATGGCAGCGTCACGAAGCAGGTGCTGCTGGCTGAAGCGGTGCAGGAGCTCAAAGGCGCATTGCTGGGTGACCGCATCTGGGACGAGCACCGTTGCTGGCCCATGTACTCCAAGTTCTTTGATAACAAAGGGGCCCTGCCGCATCATGTGCACCATCGGGATGAACACGCTGCCCTGACTGGTCAGAAGGGCAAGCCCGAGGCTTACTATTTCCCGCCGCAGGTCAACAACTACGGCGCTGATTTTCCCTACACATTCTTCGGGTTTGTACCGGGCACAACCAAGGATGAGGTGCGCCGGTGTCTGATGAATTTCTCCAAGGGCGATAACAAGATCACCAACATTGCCCAGGCCTACCGGCTGGAGCCCGGCACCGGGTGGGATGTGCCGCCAGGGGTACTCCACGCCCCGGGCTCGCTCTGCACCTATGAGCCGCAGAAAGCCTCGGATGTGTTCGCCATGTATCAATCGCTGACCGGCGACGCGATTGTACCGGTCGAGCTGCTCTGGAAGAATACCCCCGCTAACCGCATGCACGATGTTGATTACCTGATGGAGGTGATTGACTGGGATCTCAACGTTGACCCGTACTTCCGCAAGAACCGTTTCATGGCACCGAAATTGGTCAGCAATCTGGAGACCATGCAGGCGCAGGGATATATTGATCGCTGGGTAACCTATAAATCCGAGGCCTTCAGCGCCAAAGAGCTGACCATTCTGCCTGGTGCTACGGTGACGGTCAAGGATGCGGCAGCCTACGGCATGATCATGATGCAGGGGCATGGTAAAATGGGTGTCTGGGATATCGAGACCCCTTCGCTGATCCGCTTCGGACAGTTGACGCATGACGAATACTTTGTCTCAGAGTCCGCCGCGCAAGCAGGCGTTGTGATTACCAACCCATCCAAAACCGATCCGATTGTGATGCTCAAACATTTTGGGCCCGGCAATCCTGATCTGGTGCTGGCTTGAAGACGGAGATTAAAATGAGTTGCAATGGAGAGCGTGAAGGTATTTTGGCGGGCGGCAACTGGATCACCGATCACGTCAAAATGGTGGATTTTTATCCAGCGCAGGAGACACTGGCTAATATCTTGAGCCAAAGCCAGGGAACTGGCGGGGCGCCTTACAATGTCCTGATTGATCTGGCTAAGCTGGGAGCCACCTTCCCGTTGCAGGGTGTCGGCCTGGTGGGCGACGATGAAAACGGTCGCATGATCATGGATGATTGCACCTTCTTTGGAATTGATGTGTCGCAGATCCACAAGACCAAGAAGGTGCCGACCTCCTACACGGATGTAATGACAGTACAATCCACCGGACGGCGCACCTTTTTTCATATGCGCGGCGCCAATGCCCTGCTGGATGAAAGTCACTTTGACCTGGAGCGCTCCGGCGCCCGGATTTTTAACCTCGGTTATCTGCTGCTGCTCGACACACTGGATGTGATTGCCGAGGATGGCAGCACCGGCGCAGCGCGACTGCTGAAAAAGGCCGGCGAACTGGGTTTTAAAACAGCGGTTGATGTGGTCAGCGAGGACAGCGATCGGTTTATGCCAGTGGTGACGCCTGCGCTGCCCTATGTTGACTACCTGATTATCAACGAGTTTGAGGCCTCCAAGATCACCGGGGTGGAGGTCAAGAAAGATGGCAAAGTTGATCTGGCCGCCCTCTCTCAAGCCGTTGCCCGTATCTTTAAGCTAGGGGTGAGGGAGTGGGTGATCGTTCACTTTCCCGCCGGAGCCCTGGCCCGCCACGTGAATGGTGATGAGACGGTGCTGGGCAGTGTCAACGTGCCGCCGCATTACATTCTCGGCACCGCCGGTGCCGGCGATGCCTTTGCAGCGGGCGCTTTGATGGGACTGCATGATGGCAAGCCCATGGCAGAGTGTCTACGGATGGCGGCCTGCGTCGCGGCATCCAACCTCTCGGACCCAACCTGCACAGGTGGAATTAAGCCGTTGGCTGAGTGTTTTCAGATTGCGGATAAATACGGCTGGCTCAGCGGAGCTTAGCCAGTGCGATAAAAAGGAACAATATGAAAAAGAGATTGAACATTGGAATGATCGGATACGGGTTTATGGCCCGCACACACTCAAACGCCTACCGTAAAGTCGGCAACTTTTTTGATCTGGAGTACACGCCGGTGCTCAAAACAGTCTGCGGGCTGGTGGAGGAGGAGGCGCGGGCCTTTGCCGCACGCTGGGGATATGAGAAGGTGGAGACCGACTGGCGTAAGGTGGTCGAGGATCCGGCGATCGATCTCATTGAGATCTGTGTGCCCAATAATTTTCATGCGCAGATTGCCATCGCGGCCGCCAAGGCCGGCAAGATGATCGTTTGCGAGAAACCGCTGGCCCTCAATGCAGCCGAGGCGCTGGCCATGACTGAGGCGGTGGAGGCCGCCGGAGTTCCGAACCTCGCCTCTTTCAACTACCGCCGCATACCCGCGGTAACGCTGGCAAAGCAGATGATCGATGAGGGACGTCTGGGAAAAATCTTCCACTACCGGGCCAACTTCCTGCAGGACTGGACCATCTCAGCTGATGTGCCTCAGGGCGGCATGGCCACCTGGCGTCTGGATGCCAAGGCGGCCGGCTCAGGTGTTACCGGCGATCTGCTGGCCCACTGCATTGACCTGGCCCTCTGGCAGAACGGTCCGATCACGAGCGTGAACGCCATGACCGAAATCTTTGTCAAGGAGCGCAAGAGCGTCGAGAGCGGCAAAATGGAGCCCGTGGTTATTGATGATGCCTGCACCTTCTTCTGCCGCTTCGGCAATGGGTCAATGGGTAACTTTGAAGCCACCCGCTATGCCCGCGGCCACAAAGCGCTCTTCACCTTTGAGATCAATGGCGAGTTTGGTTCGCTGGCGTGGGATCTGCATGACCTGCAGCGCCTCGCCTACTTCAACCATAATGACGAGGGTATTACCCGTGGTTGGCGCTCCATTCATGTGACCGATGGCGACCACCCCTACATGGGCAAGTGGTGGGTGCCCGGCCTCGCGATCGGGTATGAGCATAGCTTTGTGCATCAGGCGGCTGACTTTATTGAAAGCCTCTCAACCGGCAAACCGGTCGGCGCAACCTTCCGGGATGGAATGGAAACGCAGCGGGTCTGCGACGCCGTGCTTGATTCCGCTAAGAGCGGCACATGGGTAAACCTCTAAAGCAGCTAGCGGCTGTAACGAAGTTGAGTTTGTGTGATGTGCGAGAGGTCGTCGCTCTCACTGAACAGTTTGTGATTATGAGCCCGCTGCTACAGTAACAAACGTAACTTCTCGATAGCCGGACGGAAAGCAAAGAGCACGCTTCCGGCTTCAGGTTTTGCAACAGCTACGCCCGGACAAGTCGAACTTTATTTTTACGCCGTGACAGGGAAGCGTGAACAACAAACGGCTGCCCCGTAAGGTTTGTTGTTCAGCCTTTCTTGTCGCGCCGTAGCCTTGGCGAAGGAGGAAGGCTGCTCCAGGGCTGGTTATTGAGATGTTACTCTAAAAGTGATAATGGAGTAGTGCAAGCATCCTGCTTGCAGAAAACATTTTCATTCAAGCTGGAAGCTTGAGGTACTTCATTTATATTGGCGTGAATAAAGCGTAGAACCGTGCATATAGACAACCAAAAAAATGAGATGGAGAAAAAATGACAACCAATAATTACCCGAAACTTCACAACGCGATGTGGCCCGGATTAGTTGGCAAGGGGCCGGACTCAGAGCCCCTGATTGACCTGGATACCATGCTGGAGCTGACCGTCAACGCCGAAGTCGATGGACAAAAGTTTGACGGAGTGGATTTTTTCCTGTGCGAGCCGCATGTGGATATTGACAGCACTGCCGATGACATCAAGGCGCTTGCGGATAAGATCAGCTCGAAAGGTCTGGTGGCTGGAACACTTGTGGCGCCAATCTGGGGCCCGGCTGGCGGCGGCTCAGCCATGGGCAACGCCGAGGATGTGAAGCGCTTCCTTACTCAGGTGCGTAAATCGTGCGAGATAGGCCAGCAGCTCTGTGAGCTAGGCGTGCGGCCCTATGGTGTTATCCGGATTGATTCCGCCACCGGCACGCAGGAGTGGGCGCTAGATCCTGTTGGTAACCAGAAAAAGATCGCCGCCACCTTTCGTGAGGCGTGCGCAATCGCCGCTGGTTACGGCGAACAGCTGGCTGCTGAGGGCGAGGTCTGCTGGGGCGGCATGCATGGCTGGCAAAACATGGTGCAACTGCTTGAAATGGTCGATCAGCCGAATATGGGGTTCCAGGCTGATATGGCGCACACATTGCTCTATCTGTTGGGTGTGAACGCACCTGAACAGCGCATTCTGCCCCAGGATTTTGAGTGGTCTGACACTGAAACCCTGCAGCAAGGGTTGCGCAAGTTGACCGCGGCACTGCGCCCTTGGACCATCGACTTCCATGTGGCCCAGAACGACGGCACTGTGCACGGTTCAGGCACCCATGATAAAACCGGGCGGCACTGCCCGGCCGCTGATCCCAACGGCAAGCTTGATGTTGCCCGCGACGCAGGCCACTGGCTACGCGATGAGAGCGGCGTGCTGACCAAAAAGATCCCCCATCTCTGCTGGGATGGCTGCATGTTCTCTAACGAGGTCATGCTGCAGCAGCAGACTTGGAACGACATCCTCTCTGCCATGTTGAACGTACGCGCGGCTCATGGCTGGTCAGCATAGGGCAGCGTTTGCGGTAAAACCGATACCTCAGTTGTTAGAAAGATCTTCTCGGTTGTTTTGTCTTTAAAGACCAACTCGACAAAGAACGCCCGCCACCCCTCTGCTGGCGGGCGCACATCTGTTTCGTAAAAGCTCTCTTTGTTCGCTCCGTGGCGCGCTCTAAGGGGCGTGTGAGTCCACGTTTTACCTGTCACATCAATCCGGAAATCGCGCGCAGTGGCGTTGTCCGCCTGCCAGACTCTGACCTCCATGGGCTCGGTCTTTGCAGTGACGTGGATCTGACCTGCGGAGGTTATGCTCCATGTGTACTCAGGCATTGCGGTGCGGTTTAGAATGGATGCGTAAAACGCGAGCAGCGTGCTGGTTTCGGAGCCATCCAGTCCATGCCCGCAGTTGGGGATATAGCGCAGGTACTTGGCGCCGTTCAACTCATTAAAATAAAACCGGGATGAGTCGAGCAGGAAGAACTGATCGCCACTTGAGTTAAGCAGCAGCTTGGGAATCGTCAGGGTTGCGCGATAAGAGTAGGGATCAATGATTGAGCGTGACACCGCTGAGCGAGGGGTGTCCATGGCATCCATGATCCCGTTTTCCACATACGCTCCAACCGCCCTGGAGAACTCTCCGTAGGCTGCGCGGTGGTGCTCCATGGAGCGCTCCATGTTGAGCAGGTCAATCACTTGCGGGGCAATGGCGACAACCCGTTTGTCCGCCGCTGCGGTTAGCCAGGTGGTCCAGCCGCGCTTTGATTTACCGCTCACCACAAAGCTGTCCACAGTCACTGGCCGCGGCAGATCGCGGCAAAGAGCAGTCACAGTATCCATGGCTCTGACCGTGCTCTTGGTCATTGGCAGCAGTGTCAGCCACGCGGGATTATTATTCTCCAAAAAATGCGCCCAGGCAAAGCCTATGATATCATCCTCGCTCCGCCGGCGGCGCTCTTTATCACATGTGAAAACAAGCGGCTGGTTGGGTACATTGGAGATCAAGGCGGTCACTGATTCTGTGCGCAGCGCGATCTCCATCAGCTGACTGCTCCCTAGTTTGCTATAGTCGATCTGGTTGTTGCCACCACCGATGATCAGCAGTGCGGTCTTATGCGCGATCTTGTTGGGAACATAAACCACCATCCCGTGATGCCAGAGCGGCTGATCAATATCCTGTTCCGTCAGCCAACGCTGCGAGGTCATTTTCAACACATACATGCTGCCAAGCTCATTGGATTGCTTGGAAACCCGGCTCCACTGGTAGGCAGCATCCGGCTTGGCGATATAATCCGCCAGTTCTGTGCCAGCAGTTGCAAACCACCCGAAAAATGTGCAGGCAATTAAACGAATAAATTTTTTATACATAATCATTACCCTCTTCCAGCCGCTCGCTCTCCGCTTGCGTCAGCGCGGGCATCTCGGTTGCCACAATGGCATCCCGGTAATCCTCTATGGTTTTGGCACCCAGGCAGATACTGTGGTTTCCCGCCTGCCCGAGCGTCCAGCGGATGACAGCCTGCGCCATGGTGCACCCTAACGGCAGCGATGTTTGCAGCACTGCATATTGTCGGTAGTCATCCGCGTTGTCAGCACGGGAGCGGTTGTCGTCAGCGCGCCATTGTGGCTGGTGTTCAAAGTAGCGCCCGCTCAGCCTGCCCTGCGCCATCACCCCGCGCACCTGGGTGCCGAGGTTGTGCGCGAGTGCGAGCGTGCGCATCTCCGCGGCGTCCTTTAGCAGATTAGAGGGAAATTGAACAACATCGATCATCTCCAGTTTGATCATCGCCTGCACCAGCGAGACATTGCCGGTTGAAATTCCATAGTACCTGCACTTCCCGTCCCGCACCAGTTGTTCAAGAACATCGCGCCCCTGTTCCAGTTCACTGAGAGCTGGTGCGCAGTGGTAGAGGTAAATGTCAACATAGTCGCTCTTGAGCCGACGCAGCGAGCCTTCGAGGCTGGGAGTGATTCTCTGCGGGCTGGAGCTGTTGTCACGCTCCCCGTCAGGGCCTACCCGGTAGCCGAACTTGGTTGAGATGATCCATTTGTTCCGCTCGCCCTGCACTGCTTCACCCACGCGGCGCTCTGACTCTCCGCCACCGTACTGCTCAGCTGTGTCGATAAAATTGATGCCGAGCGCACCTAGCTCCCGGATCAGGCGCAGCACATAACTCTTGCCCGGGTCAGGGTGTCCATCCGGCTGACCGTCAAAGGCCAGCGGCCCGGCCAGTTGCCAGCCGCCAATGCAGATGGGTGAAACCTCTAACCCTGTTTTTCCAAGTATTCGCTTTTCCATGGTCTCCTGTGTTAAAGTGCGCTGATAGTCCAACAATATTAATTTCAAAATTATAGATGATCTGCGGGCGGTTATCAAGCAGCCAAACAGAGTTTGTGCAATATGCGAAAGTTTTTCGCCTTTAGTCGCTTAGGCGACTAGAAAAAACAATTAATTGTTCTTTCCAAAAAGTTGTCTATGTGTGAAATCGCCTAGCTCTGGCGTAGCAGTCGCTCTGTGAGCGACATATGCGGCTCGTAAAGCGGCATCGGGTGACGATGTTGTACGACGATGTTGACCGACGATTGGGATCATGCTAGAAATCGTCCACCAACATCGTCGCACATCATCGTCGACCGATGTCCCTGGCAGAATCACTTTTACGGTAACGTCTCAATAGCCGCTTTGGAGCAGCCTTCCGTCTTCGCGCTTCGCAGCTACGCCGGACACGGAAAGGCTGGACAACACCTGATACACAACTGATTTTTTTTAGGATTGACGTTTTTTGCCACTTTCTGCATAATTCTTAGAGGAGTTTAGAAGATGAAAAATATGTTGAAGATGATTATGGCAGGTGTCTTTCTGATAGCTGCGGCGATAGTAAGTGGTTCTGATCGACCGCTAAAACCGAATGTGGTGCTGATACTGGCCGATGATCTGGGATGGCAGGATGTGAAGTGCTACGACATTGATGAGCCATCGCCCTATGAAACTCCTAACATCGACCGTTTGGCAAAAAGCGGTACTCTGTTCCGTCAGGCTTATTCACCGGCTCCAACCTGTGCTCCAAGCCGCTGCGCGATTATAAGTGGCAATCACCCGGCACGTGCTCAAAAGACGCATGTGGTTGGTGGAGGGCCGCCTATGCCTTACAATATCACCGCCTCCCGTGTTATGACACCCTGGTATAGCGGGCGCATGCCTGCGAATGAAATGACGATTGCCCGGGTGTTACAGCAGAACGGTTATGCAACAGGACATTGCGGTAAATGGCATATGGCTATCGATCATCACGCCTATCCTCAGCCGGAGGAGCAAGGATTTGATTGGACGAGACATGACCGCGGGGTCACCATACCTCAGAGTCCGCATCGGCTGACGGACTTTGCCACTCGCAATGCCGATGATCCCTACATGCTGGATCAAGAGGGCTTTCCATATGATCAGAACAGTGAAGATGCACTGGAATTTCTGCGGCTTCAGAATGAAAAGAAACCCTTCTTTCTTTATTATGCTACATGGCTGGTGCACACGCCGATTCATACTCGGAGCAAGGCACTGCTTGATAAATATGTCAAGAAGCTAGGGGTGAATTATCCCGCTGATCCGAAGAGGTGGGAGGTGGAGGGCCAGAACAATCCCTATTACTGCGCGATGGTTGAGATGCTTGATCATTACGTTGGGAAACTGATTGTCTATCTGGAGCAGGCCGAAGACCCTCGCTGGCCTGGACATAAGCTGATCGAAAACACCTATATCATTTTCACCTCTGATAACGGCGGAATGGAAAGACACCCGGGAGAGATCATTACCGACAACGCTCCACTGGATCAGGGTAAGATCAGCACCAAGGAGGGCGGAACACGTGTGCCGCTTATTATTGTTGGTCCGGGCATACCAAAGGGCAGAGAGTCAAATGTCATGGTGAATGGACTCGACTTTTATCCTACAATTGTTTCCTGGGTAAAAGCCGATTTACCTGCATCCAAGCATCTGGATGGCTGCGACATATCTACTTTGTTGAGCGGCGATTGTACCGATGCGGCGCTCGTGAAGGATGCATCCGGTGCGGTACGCGACACTATGGTTTGGCACTTTCCGCACAGTGTTGACATGCGCAGCACCATCAGGGTTGGTGATTATAAACTGATTCGCAATTACGATTATGTTGGCAATGCCGAAAGGGATGAGTTTGAATTATATCGGCTTTATAATAGCGATTCAGGCAAGGCGGAGCGCGTGGACATTGAAGAGGCAAAGGATCTTGCAAAAGTAATGCCTGAAAAAACAAAGGCATTGAATACAGTGCTGACCAGAATTCTGACCGAGATGAAGGCCAGTTATCCGTATTACAACCCGCACTGCAAGCATGCGTTGCCTAATAAGGAGAAGGTCTGCGAGGTTGTTTCGCATGAACAAAAAGGGAGCAGCGCAGTTTTTAAATTCAAAGAGAACGGGGCCAAGGTTGTTCAGGCTGATTTGCTTTATACACTAAACGGCGGCCAGCGCTATGAGGAGTGGTTTCGCAAACCCGCAGAGCTGCAAACCGGGTTCACGGTGCAGGCGGAGCTTCCGAAGGGAACAACGCATTACGTAATTAATCTGATCGATGAAAATAATTTTTTACGAAGCTACCCGGAGATGAGCAAGGCAGTCAGTGATAAAGGGAAATACTCTGCGGACGCTTTAAAAGTTGATTTGGCGGAGTCTCTTGCCCCATTGGAAGAGGGAAAGGCTCCTCAGAACTTCGAGCAACTCTGGGCTGGCTATGATCCAAGCGACGAGCCGTTGGACATCGAAGTCCTGAAGGAGTGGGAGGAGGATGGGGTGGTACTGAAGATTCTGCGCTACCGCATCGGTGTCTTCAAGGGACAATAAGGCCAGTCAGTTGAAGCATCCGGCAGGATTTGCATTGGGTGACTGGTCGGAAGTCAAAAACATCGGATTCAAATCGAAGCCGGGGTCGGATATCACCAAGCTTGTGTTGGCCAACTTCGGGTGGAAGGCTCCGGAGCGCAAGACCCCTGAGCCTGGCAAGGACGGTAAAGCTTATCTGACCAGCGAGATGGCGAGTTCATGTGAAAGTTTCTGGCGGGTGCTGAATAACAAAGGCGTTGAAGGCAAGGCCATCAGTGTGGGTGATAAACGCTATGAGCGCGGTCTGGGTGTCCATGCGCCCTCGCAAATCAGCTTTTCGCTGAAAGGTAAATTTGCCGTATTCCATGTTGTGCCCGGGCCGGACGATGCCCATAACGGTCTGCTTGAGATGAAGATTCTGGTGGACGGGAAAGAGGTTTTTGCGACAGGCAAGGTGTCAAGTCGGGAATTTAATGCGAAGGATGTGATGATTCCCGTGACCGGGGCCAATGAATTGACCTTGGTTGTCATGGATGGCGGCAATGGTAAGGGTGGCGATCATGCCAGCTGGGCCGATGCGTATTTGCGTTTGGCGGAGTAAATCGGGTATGAAAATTAATCCATTTCCAACAGCATGATCCCTGATTCGCCCCTGCCAGATGTCTATGGTTATGATGAATACGGGGCCTTTAACTGTGCTGGCGAGCAGATGCCGGTGCATGAAGATGCAGAGCGCGCCATTGCGTTCATCAAGAAGAGTGTGGCAGCGAACAAGCCCTTCTTTATCAACCTCTGGATACACGAACCGCACACTCCTTTCCATGCGTTGCCCAAATACGAGTGGCGATTCCGCGACATGGAGAGCCAGCCGGATGCGATCTATGCCTCTTGTTAGCACATGCCGATGATCGCATCGGAAAAGTTCTGGGCACCTTGGATCGTCTCAAACTGGCCGAAAATACGCCGATTTTATTTAGAATTGCTGGTTTGCGTTTGACCTTGCTGGTACGAAAGTATATATTTAACCAAGAATAGCAATAGTAATAGCCTGTATTGGTTACTTGTATTCAGGTAGTTGAACATCATAGAGAGGATAGTATGAAAATATTAAACAGAACAACAGTGAGTATCATTGTTTGTCTGCTTTGGCTGATTAGTATGAAAGCGATGAATAGAGTAGACATAATCAGAGTTAAGCTGGTCATCAACGTCCTCGCGGGGTTGCTGATGGCGATCTCAGCGCAGGCAGTTGTCAGGGTCTGGGATGGCGGCGGAGATGGTGTTACATGGACGGATCCGGCCAACTGGAATCCGGACGGAACAACCGGTACAAGTGATATTTTAACCGTAGGTTCAGGGGCCGCGGTCACAAACGGAAAGAACACCTTTGCCTCCCGGCCGTCGCGCCCCACGCGGGCGCGTGGATTGAGCCGCGGTCACAAACGGAAAGAACACCTTTGCCTCCCTGGATATTCAAGCTGGCGCATCGGTCGAGTTTATGGAAGATCTTACTGGTGGCCGGACGCTATCCGTGGCAGGAACCCTGAAAAAAGCGGGCGGTGTGCTGCGGTTGAACGGCGCAACCATCAATCTGGCGGGCCATCTGGGTTCAGCGATCACATTTTTGGATACGAACGGTGGTGCCATCAATTTTACCGACGGTGCTACCTTTGATAATCCAAATATGAACTTTGAGCACAAGGGTAACAACACCTTCAGCTTTAAGCTTGCTGCTGGAGGATTCAAAACCTTGGCCGCCGGAACCCTCTATTCCGTTAACAACGGGGTGTTCAGCGCAGCTTGGTCAAACGTCACGTACAATGTCGACATCGCTGATTACGACCTGCGCAGCGGTTTGCGTATTGTGCTCATGGACTTCACCGCGCACCAGACGAAATTCAACACAGATTTCAACACAGCTAAGGTCAACATAACTGCGGGTGACAGCGGACTGGAAGCTGCCCTTTCCTTTGAAACCGCTACCAGCTCCCTTGTTCTGACCTTTCCCTATCCAGTGACATGGAGCGGAGATAATGGAGAGAACTGGCGGAACGCTCTTAACTGGATACCGACAAACCTACCCACCGCGTCTGACACAGTACTGATCAAGTCAGGCGGTTCGGTCACCAACGCGCAAAACGTTTTTGCATCCATTGAAATTCAGACGAATGCAACTGTCAAGGTCGGCGTTGACTTTTTCGGTGGAATAGGCCGGACAAACTCCGTGGCAGGCATACTGGACAAAGATAAGGCTGGCACTCTTCGGCTGAACGGAGGGACGCTGGAGCTTTTCGGTGCTCTGGGGTCAAACATCACATGGCTGGACACGCAAGGGGGTGCCATCAATTTTACCGATGGTGCTGCCTTCCGAAACGGAAACATGAATTTTCAGCATAAGGGAAGCAACATCTTCGGTTATAAGTTATCGGAAACCGGCTTCACAACACTGATTGCAGGTAAACTGTGGACAGGTGATAACCAGGAGGGCTGGTCAAAGGTGACCTACAATGTTGATATCAGCGACTACGCTGGAGCGATGCCGGCAGAGATTGTCCTGGCCGACTATGCCGGTCACACTGCTGAATATAATCAACCCTTCGATCCGGAACAGAGCAGACCCAAGGTCAACATCACCGGTCTGCACGGTGGCAGCCTCAGTTTTGACACAGCAACGTCAAAACTCATTCTGCGAGTTTACGGCCCGAAAGGCACCTTAATTCTTGTGCACTAGCAGTTTCTCGTAGTTCAGAGAACAAAGAGCACGCTTCCAGCCTCAGGCTTCGCAACAGCTGCGCCCGGACAAATCGAGCTTCGCTTTTACGCCGTGATAGGGAAGCGCGAACTACATACCGTTGCTGCATAAGGCTTGTTGTCCCGCCTTTCCGTGTCCGGCGTAGCTGCGAAGCGCGAAGACGGAAGGCTGTCCCGAGCGGATGATTGAGACGTTACCGTAAAAGCGATCATGGAGCAGGGCAAGCATCTTGCTTGCAGAAAACATTTTCAATCAAGCTGGAAGCTTGAGGTACTTCATCTATACAGAGTTAATAAAGCGTAAAACAGTGCACTTTGACTCCAAAAGATGGATAGGTGGTGGTTGTTTAAAACACTCTTTTAAATGCTCCACTCAAGAACTTATGAAGATGACTATCTGAACTTCTTGTTTTGCGGGATTTGTATATGATGAGAAAAAATATGTTAAAACTATCTTTGATTGGCTTCATTATGGCCGGGTGCAATTTATGCGGTGCAGCGGAGGGCTGGGTTCGGTTCTCAGACAACGGAACCAGGGTTGTTATTGAGGCGAATGGTATAGAGTCCTTTGAAGGCTTATCTTCAGCGGTGTATGAACTGGATGGAAACAATCATCGTGTTGGAACAAAGGGCTTCAAGGTTTTAAGCGCGCCCTTTGAAACACTCTGCTCAACAGTGTTTGGTGATGCTGTGCTTACCACAGCTGTTTACGGCAAGGACGATTCTCCGTTCAAATATACTTTAAAGCTGAAGCGGTTGAAAAACTTACGGGCCTTTACGCTTCAGGGTGTTTTTCACAACCATAGCGATGGCGATGTCAAGCTGCGCAGCTTTGATCTGTTGGATGCCAGTAAGAGTGGCGGAACCTTTGCGGTAGCGAATGCGGCCGATTGGCTGGTGACTCCGCTGATGGAAGACTCCGATGCCCTGCCGTTGAGCGAGATGAACAAAAGTTTGAACGAGGTGGCGATGATCCGCCATAAGAGCGGTAACGGGTTTCTGGTCGGGCCGGTCGGTCCCGCTGAGGCCTATACAACTGTGGAGGTCCGTGACAGCGCGCTGAAGGCTTGGGTGCAGATGGATAATGTGCTGGTGCGAGCTGGAGAGAGCCGACGCAGCGAGGAGATCATCGTATGTTTTGAACCCTCCTCTACAGCCGCGGATATCTGGACACGCTGGGTGGCTGCAACTCACGGTGTGCGTCGGAATAAGGGAGCGGTCTATGGCTGGTGCAGCTGGTATGACCGTACGACCAAGATTGATGCTGCGCATGTGCTCTCTGTGACCCAAACCATAGAGGCCCATCCTGATACCTTCGGCAGGGGGATAATTCAGATTGATGACGGCTACCAAAAAATGGATGGCAATTGGAGTGCAAACGAAAAGTTTCCAGAAGGAATGGCGGCCATTGCTAAGCGCATCCGTGCAGCAGGTTGCATCCCGGGGATCTGGTTTGCACCGCTGATGATGAACCCTGAGCATCCCTGGGGCAAGCAACACCCCGATGCGATCCAGAAGAATGCCCAGGGAATCGCCAGCTTTATGAATGCCAACTCTTTTCATCCTGAGGGGGCCAACTGGATTAACCCGGACCACCCGGAGTCAAAGAAGTTTCTCTACAATATCATTAGCGATGCCAGAGCGCGCGGCTATGGATATATCAAGATCGACTTTAACGGTATTGGCAGTCGATTTGTTGATCCCGCAAAAACGCGCTTGCAGGTCTTTCGTGAACTTTATGCGCTCTACCGCGATGCCGCCGGTGACGAGATGTATATCCTCTCCTGTCTTGGCCAACCAACACGCGGGGTCATCGGCTTTATCGATGCCGCCCGTGTTGGTCCAGACTCCCATCCGGCTCACTTTAACAAGTGTTTGAAGTCGGTGCTGCGTTTCCAAATCTATGATAATGTCTGGTGGCATAACGATCCTGATGTGGCTTATCTGGCACAGAGGCTCGGCAGCCGTACACTGGGCCCAACACCTCAGGGTGAGGGCATGTGGCGCACTTGGCATAGCACGGTGGCACTGGTGGGTGGCACGGCCATGATCAGCGAACCGGTTAACAAGCCCGACTGCAAAGAGGTTTGGCGTAACTATGAAATTATGCGCCCCAGCAGTCGCGAACCGGCACGGTTGCTGACGCTTGGGCAGAGTGGTGATAACAGCATCTTCGGTTTTGCCGCGCAGCGTCCTTATGGCGATTTTGCGGTTTACAATCTCTACAACTCTATTGAAGGCACTAGGGCGCTAACACTTGATTTCAAAGTGGCTGGTCTGCCTACAGGAGTTAAATGCGCGGTCTTCGACTTTTGGAGCAACCGGGTGATCGGGTATACAGCCGACTCCTATACAACAGTCGCGTTGGAGCAATACTCCTCCGCACTGCTGCGTTTCACCCCGCTGAACTCTGATCGCCCGACACTGGTAGGCTCAGACTTGCATCTCTCCATCGGCGCCACGGAGGTCGACAATCTGCGTATCTCGCCATCAGTTGTGGTGGCTGATCTCAGTGATGCCGGAGCCCAAGCAGGAAGCCTCACGTTTTACAGTGAAAACCCGCTCGGTATAGCAGGCTCGGAGAATTGCAATGTGACCTCGGTTGTAAGCCCCGGTGATAACCTGTGGCAGGTGAATATTACTGGGCGTAAGTGGGGCAAGGCGCAGTCGATCTCGTTGACGATTATAAAATAGTTGGTGCCAAGCAGGTGTGGATCATCTCTTTGGCCCATTTTTGGGATGAGGTTGTTTATGAAAAAAATTTTAGCTGCCAGCGTTCTGGCACTTTTAACTGCACCGGCGTTTGCCGCGGAGCAGAGCATGGATAAGATGTGGGGCGATGCTGTTGCGAAACTGCGTGTTCAGGATGCGGGGCGCGGCCAACTGTTTAATGACGGCAATTACGCCATGTTTATCCATTGGGGACTCTACTCACTGTTGGCCAACAAAGTTGACGGCAAAACATATTACGGTATCGGCGAGTGGATTATGCATCCGCGGATGGCGGGCATCCCTGTTGAAAAGTACAAAGCGCTGGCCAAAGAGTTTAATCCGATCAACTTTGATGCAGCCGACATAGCTAAACTGGCGAAAGACGCCGGAATGAAATATATCGTGATAACAGCCAAGCACCATGACGGCTTTGCAATGTATGACTCCAAAGCGTGTGACTTCAATATTATGAAGGCAACGCCTTGGGCCAAGGATCCGATGAAGGAGCTGGCCGAGGCCTGCCGTATGGAAGGACTTGGTTTCGGCTTTTACTACTCACACAACCAGGACTGGACCTTCCCGGGCGGCTCCGGCGGTCCGAAGGTTGACGCAAATGGGAGCGCGGCGAACTTTGATGATTACTTTTTGAAAAAGTGTCTGCCTCAGGTTGAAGAGCTTACAACGCAGTACGGGCGCATTGAGATTATCTGGTTCGATACTCCCGGCAATATGCCGAAAAAATACGTTGAACAACTGGTGAAGGTTGTACGTCAGAATCAACCGCACGCTCTTATCTCAGGGCGCGCCGGTCATGATTTGGGTGACTACAATACACTCGGTGATATGGAGGTGCCGCACAGGAATGTTGAAGGGATGTGGGAGAGTGTCGATACCACCAACGACTCCTGGGCCTATGCCTGGTATGATCAGTACTGGAAAACACCGAAGGTGATTCTGAGCCGGTTGATTGCCTGCGTCGCGCGTGGCGGCACCTACATGCTGAACATCGGACCAGCCAGTGATGGCTCTGTGCCGGAGCGCTGCCAGCGCACTCTGCGAGCCTCGGGAGAGTGGATTCGTAGTTACCCGCAGGTGGTTTACGCTACAGAGGCCTCACCCTGGGGACATGCCCTGCCGTGGGGTGATGTTACGGTTAAGGGAAATACGCTGTTTCTCGCGGTCTTTGAGTGGCCAGGATCGGGTAAACTCTATCTGCCTGGGCTTGAAACAAAGATAAAGTCAGTTCGGCTACTTACGAAAACGGAACCGAAGAGGGTTTCGTATCAGAGCTTAAATGCGTGGACAGTTTTTGACCTGCCATACCTTGCGCCGGATCATCCGGTTTCCGTGATTGAGGTTGAACTGGAAGGCCTTCCAAAGGTTGATCAGAGTTTCGGCATCGACCCGAACTTCGGAACTGAGATTCCCTGTGAATTTGCTGTGGTTGAGGGCGCGAAGCTGACGCAAAAACGGTGGATGGAGAAGTTCGGTGAGTGGAAGGCGGTGTATCATGCGCATGAGTGGTCCGCGAGCGGCAAAGCGCTCTTTGAGGTTGATGTGCCTATGGCAGGCGATTGTAATGTGAGTCTTGAGTACGCTGGTGAGGGCCGCCTGGTCTGGCGTGTTGCGGTTGAGGGTGGCGAGAGCATCCAGAACGAACAAAACTCATCGCATAACTATCAGGAGTTTCCAATTGGCTGGATCAACTTTCCTGCGGCAGGCAAATACAAGGTGGCTGTATCCTGCGTTGAAGGAAACCTGAAATCCGCCAGCCTCAAAGCGATCCGGATTGTACCGGTGAGATGCAGCGGCAGGTGGGAGATCTCAAGGTCAATGAGAGAGTAGAAGCAGAAAAAGGATTTTCATTCAGCACTTATGAAGATGGCTATCTGAACTTCTTGTTTTTCACAACAGGAGTTGAGAGAATAGCAACTACCCGGTGCCGACGAATTATTTCTGCTTCAAAAGATCCCTGATCTCGCCCAGCAGCACCTCTTCTTTGGAGGGTGCAGGCGGGGCGGCGGGTGCAGGTGGAGCGGCAGGCTCGGCTTCCTCTTTTTTCTTTAAGGTATTCATGGCTTTGACAACCATGAAGATCGCAAACGCTATGATTACAAAGTCTACCACGGTCTGGATAAACTTGCCGTAGTTCAGGGTGACAGCTGCCACCTCGCCACTGGCTGCTTTGAGTGTGATGACCAGCTCGGAAAAGTTGACCTTGCCGAGCAACATGCCCAGCGGGGGCATGATCACATCTGCCACGACCGATGACACAATCTTTCCAAAAGCGCCGCCAATCACAATACCGACAGCCATGTCAACCACATTACCACGCATTGCGAATGCTTTGAATTCCTTCATCATACTCATGTTTCACTCCTTTGTTTTTTGCCGCACGTGAATTTATTTGCAGTAACTCTGCGTTTCGTGCGCTCGGTTCAATTTTGCCTGATTTTGATTCTTTTTGTCAACAGGAATAATTTCATTGTTCGGATATGAATTTAATGATAATTTGTTTTTCAGTTGCCAAATCTGTTCTGCCCATTAAAGGGGAAAGGAAAGTTTTTATGAGACGCTTCACTCTTAACCAGCTTTTGATGCTCGCTGTCGCTGTTTTTTCGTGCGGGTTGGCTTTTGCGCAGCCCAAGGAGTACAGTGTCTTGTTCATCATCGCTGATGATCTGACCTATACGGCTCTCTCCTGTTACGGCAATACTGTCTGCAAAACACCAAATATCGACCGGCTGGCTGCCGGTGGTGTCCGTTTCACCCGCGCTTACTGCCAGGGAACCTACTGCGGCCCCTCCCGCGCCGCCTTTCTCTCCGGTTACTACCCGCATGCCACCGGTGTGCTGGGGTATGACAGTCCCAGGCCCCGGATCGGTCCGGATAAGCAGAGCTGGCCGCAGCTCTATAAGGACAATGGCTACTACACCGCCCGCGTCAGCAAGTTATATCATATGGGTGTCCCGGGTGACATTGAGCGCGGCAGCCATGGATCGGATGACGCACTCTCATGGAGCGAACGTTTTAACATGCCCGGTCCAGAGTGGAAGGCTCCTGGTGACGGAGAGACGCTGGAAAACAACCCTGACGGGAAGAAACCGGTGATGGGGGGCAACACCTTTGTGGTGGTGGAAGCTGATGGTGATGATCTGGTCCACTCAGATGGCATGACCGCGGCCAAGGCGGTTGAGCTGATCCGAAAACACAGGGATGAGAAGTTCTGGATCGGTGTCGGGTTTGTGCGTCCGCATGTTCCTTTTGTTGCGCCGCGGAAATACTTTCCGCCTTATAAGCCCTACGACAAACTGACCCTGCCCGAACGGCGTGCGGGTGACTGGGATGATATCCCGACCCCGGGGATCAATTATAAAACCAGCGTTAACATGAAAATGGATATCCGTCGGCAGAAAAAAGCCCTTGGCGGTTACTACGCCTGCGTCAGCTACATGGATGCCATGACCGGGCAGGTGCTTGATGCGCTGGAAGCGGAGGGACTGACTGATTCAACGATTGTCATTTTCACCAGCGACCATGGCTACCACCTTGGTGAACACGACTTTTGGGCCAAGGTCAGCCTGCTGGATGAATCATCTGGTGTTCCCTTGATCATCAAAGTGCCGGGGCTAAAGCCGGCTGTCTGCAACTCGCTGGTTGAGTTGCAGGATCTCTATCCCACCATCTCCCGTCTCAGCGGACTCACTCCGCCAGCCGGCATTCAGGGCAAGGATATCTCAAAGATGCTGAGCGACCCCGCCCAAGAGGTGCGGGATGCCGCTTTCAGCGTTGCACCCATGCGCCGGGGGTTTCTCCTGCGTGAACAGAGATACGCCTACATTCAATATGGGGAGAATGCCGACGCCGGCATTGAACTCTACGATACCCAGCAAGATCCAAAGCAGTTCACCAACCTTGCCTCCAACCCTGAATTCGCGCCGGTTGTGGCCCGCTTTAAAAAGAAGATGGCCGACAAGCTCAAAGCTGTGCGTGATAATGACCTTCCGCCACCTCCCGCCCCGCCCAAAAAGGGTTGAAACGCATGTTCTTTAACCCAATGTTCAAGGAGATTATGATGAGAGAAAATACTGCTGTTCTATCTGTTTTACTTGGGGTGTCTATGTTGACAGGCCCGCTGCTCTGTGCACAGAGTGCCGAGCATGGCGAGCCACCGGTAATCGCGCCGTTTCCGCCCAAGCTGGACTCTTTCTGTATCAACAAGTGGTGGGAAAATCTACCAAGGGAGGGTAAAAACAAGCGGGGTCAACCTTTGAAAATCGTAGACACTGATGTGCCGCGCGATCAGGTGCTCTGCTTTGGCATTTACACTGCGCAGAGGGGCGTGATGAAAATGACGGCGCAGCTTTTTCCGCTCTACCCGGATGAGAGCCGCATTGTGCGACTGGAGCTGAAACGCAGTGGCGAGTGGCAAGAGGTGCAGAGGCAGAAGGTCAATGATATTGGGTGGTCCGCGCTCTTTCGAGTAGAGGGTTGGGATCACTCCGCGGATGTGCCCTACCGGCTGCGGCACGGCGCGAGCGCGGTTTTCGAGGGTTTAATCCGAAAGGATCCTGTTAACAAAGATGAGATTGTGATCGCTTCGCTGAACTGCAATTCAAATGCAGATCGCAGGCCGCGCACCGACATTGTTAACAACATCAAGCATTTTAACCCGGATTTCCTCTTCTTTGCCGGTGATCAGAGCTATGACCATATTCAGCACACCTCTGCCTGGTTGCTCTTTGGTTTGCATTTCAGGGAGATCTTCAAAGATCGTCCCTGTGTCACCATTCCTGATGATCATGATGTGGGCCATGGCAACCTTTGGGGCGAAGAGGGAAAGATATCAGTTTCACCTGCCGGCCATGACGGCGGATATTTTTATCACCATGAATATGTGAAGATGGTTGAACGCTGTCAGACCGCGCACCTGCCGGATCCTTATGACCCAACCCCGGTTTTGCAGGGCATTGGAGTCTATTACACGGCGCTGAATATCGGCGGCATTGACTTTGCCGTTGTGGAAGACCGCAAGTTTAAAAGCGGTCCCCACGGCAAGATCCCGCAGATGGGGCCGCGCCCTGATCACATACGTGATCCGGAGTACGACCCCAAAGCGATCGACCTGCCTGGACTTAAGCTGCTAGGTGATCGCCAACTCGCGTTTCTCGAGGATTGGAGCCGGCAGTGGGAGGGTGTTTCCATGAAAGCAGTTCTTTCGCAAACAGGATTCTGCGGCGCAGCTCATCGGCATGGCGATTATGAAAATCTGTTGCACGCTGATCTCGATAGTAATGGCTGGCCACAGAGCGGACGCAACAAGGCCCTGCGCGTTATTCGCAAAGCAGGCGCAATTCATCTGGCAGGTGATCAACACATCACAACTCTGGTTCAGCATGGCATCGATGAGTTCGGCGATGGCCCGTTTGGCTTTGTTGCCCCCGCGATTGTCAACAACTACTACAGACGATGGTGGGATCCTGCCGACCATCAGCCCGGTGCAAACCGTGAGTCTGGCAGCGTGCTGCCCTACACCGGTGAGTATCTTGATGGCTTTAACAATAAGATCACGATGTATGCCTATGCCAACCCTGATAAAGACAATATGCGTGGCGGCTTTGGCCTGGTACGCTTCAATAAAAAAGCGCGCACAATTACCTTCGAGAGCTGGGACGGTGATATTGATGCAACCAAAGCGAATGCCAAACCCATGCCTGGCTGGCCGCGTACCATTCAAGAGATTGGCAAAAAAGGCGCGGCCTCAATCTGGAAGATGCTGCCTCTTAAATAGCTGCTGGACGTAATTTGAAAAAGATATTTACAGCTCTGGTTGTCCTTGCTCTGCTGGGAGTTTATTATTGGATTGAAATCAGTAAAATTGAGCTGCGAGATGCTGGTGTCATGCCGACTCTGGATCACCTCGAGGCCAATGCGGATGGTGAGCTGTGGGGGTTGTTCTACCGCGTGCGCGCCACGATCATTGACGGCCAAAGCGCTTCGTTTAGTATTCCCGCCAAATTACGGGCACTCGAGGGTGAGCTTATCTCGCTGGAAGGGGCCGCCGCTTTTCGCGTGGAGGGCGCGCGCCTTCTTGATGAGGAGCATGTGGCACTCGCTTGCTTTGATCTTATGCCGTTGCTCAGCATGACCTACGGATGTGACACCATGCCGGATGTTGAGATGCGCTGGACAATTGTGGTCAGCTTGCGCGAGAGTTGGATTCTGTCGCGCGAGGAGATGATTGATGCTAAAGTGCGCGTGCGGGGGCGCTTTCGGATTGACACCTCACAGCCCTATAATGCCGCGTTTTTCATTGATGACGCTTTGGCCAGCTTAGTCGGTGATCAGTGAAGAGCGAGATCAGAAGTTTGATGTTTCCTCTCCAGCCCGCAGGCCAGAGGCGGGTCGGTTTTTCCGCTTCCAGCTGACTCTCAATCTCATCCGGCAGATCTGCCAGAAAGTCCACTCCTGTCAAGATTTCCAGCTCATCGACTGAGATGATCTTTGTCCGTGGAAAAACACCGTAGCCGCTCTCTTGAGGCATATAGAGCGCGAGAACTCGCAGTTTATTGTTTTTATGAGCCACGATTATCTTGTAAAAGCCGTCAGGTATCGCAATGCCCGATGGCAGCCGTTTGCTTTCGCTTGAGTTGTAAGCACCGGTGATCACCCAGAGGTCGCCATATTTGGAGGGCCACACGTCGGTGATGAGATGTTCGATCTTACGCCAAGGGCCGCGGTTCAAACCCGGCTTTTGAGGGCAGATGTTGGAGAGCAGAAAGCTCTGCTTCTGCGCCTCCGCACCGTGGCAGGTTGAGATCGCGCGGTTGGGTGCCATATGCCCGCGATCATAACCGGTTTTGGCGTAGTCACCCGGCGCGGGAGAGTTGAGCGCCTCAGGGTCGCGCTTGAAGGGGGGGCGGGGCGACTCTGGCAGACGTCCGCCAGCGGGTACGTGGTTGGCCACCCAGAGCGGATGCCGCAGCTCCGGGGAGTAGCAGACCGTGAACCCCACCCGCATGAGGTATTGCGCTCCACCGGCAACCCTGCGATGCGCCTCTGGTTTGGGATACCCGCCAACCACTAGGTTTCTGACCGGCAGAGTGCCCTGATAATCAACAACACTGTCATGGCCGGTAATTCCCAGGAAGTCGGTCATGGAGGCCGACAGGTTGCTGAAATAATAGAGTTTATATGCAAGGTATTGCGGCAGATGGCTGTAAGTTTTTTGCTGTCTATCCTGTGGCAGACGCGCAAACCAGTTCAACGCCACAAACATCGTCAGTGTGGTATAAAAAAAAGCGCGGCGCAGACGCTTGGTAATGAGTTTTCGGGATCTGACGTTCATGTTCATAGCATAGCATAGCATTTGATAGAGGCTTTTGTGCAATAAAAAGATCGACATAACATGCAAATGCCGCTCATAGAGCGGCTACTACACCGGACGACAACTCTTGCATGCCGCACAAAACTCTGAACTCTGCCTCCTGTCGCTTGGCTGCGCAGTGACTCTAATCACACAAACGCCAAGGCCAATTTGGCTGCAACCCTGACTAAGTTCGCCAACAGCTCGACAGCTTCGGCTGCATCCTTTATGGTTTTGACCTTGCGGTTCACGGCTTTGGCTGCTGCGGTCAGCTCCTTGGCGGTCTTTTCAAACAGGGGACCGGTATGTTGAAGTGTGTGCCTCATGGCATTGGTGTAGGCCAGTAGACAGGCATCGCGGTCAGCGATGATCTTTTGCATCTCAGCGTGATCTTTACACTTTAACAGTGCGTAAGGCATGGCATCTGTGGCACTCTGAGCTGCCATGCTCAACGCCTGGAGTGCCTCCGCCTGTGTCAGCGTTCCCTCCATCACCATGGTTTGGATCTTTTTGCGAGCCATGGAACTCCCTCCTTTTGGGTTAAAACGTGGTTTGCGGACTAAGAGAGTGTGTGATGAGTTGTAGTTCAATGATCATTCCGCGCAACTCAGCCGGTGTGAGCAGCGCACCGTCTTCTAACTCCAGATGTTTGGCAATCAGCTTGCGGATGAGCTCTGCTGAGGTATGGTAGCCTTGTTCGATCAGTGCTGCTCGGCGTTGCATCCGGGATTTAACCACCAGTGTCAAACCATCCTTTAAATGAGAGCCAGCCGGGGAGGCGATTGTTTTTGCTGCGTCCTTGCCTGCCTTGAGGCCGGCATCACCTGCCAGCTCGGTGATTAGCGGTGTTGGATCAAGCAGCCCTCGCTCCCAGAGCAGGGCAATGGCGGCCGCGCGGCTTGCGGTCAGGTTTTGGTTGAAGGTGGTCAGTTGCGTTTTGACAATGGGGTCTTCGAGGAGCACCACCAGCAGCTCCAGCCGCGCTCTGATCAAGCTGCTGGAGCGCGCAACTCGGCGCGCATGCACCCGGCGCGTTGCCAGGCCTCCAATCCGGGTGATTGAATCCTTCTCTGCCGCTGTCAGGAGTACGGTTTTATTGAGCGTCCTGGCATAGCTGTTTACCGTGTCGCCCAGCTCATTGATGGTGGATGCCACCCCGCTCGCTGTGTTGAAAACAGCGAGAGCATGAAAAGCTTCGTATGTTTCACCCAGCTTGACAAACACTGCTTTACGCGCGTCCAGCTCATGCTGGATACTCTGATAATCCTGCTCGAGCTGTTGCGGAACAACAGTGCCGGCATAGCCGTGGAAAAAAGCCTCGGCATCCATGGCGCGGGTGAACTCGTCATTCGAGACAAATATATTCCCAGCACTCAGCGCAGTTGATTCTTGGCCAATTGCAGCGAGGTTCTTTGCTGACTCGAGGCTGAGCGTAGAGCAACCGGTAGCCAGCGCGAGCGCAACCAGGCACCCCAGTGCAGGGTGGCAGAGCTGTTTGACACCCCTGCGCCATATTTGAGCTGGATCCGCGCTGTGCACGAATGCCGTGGCGCACGGGGCTTGGCGCATAGCGATTGCAGTCAAAATGTCCATTATATTCTCCTGTTACTTGTTAATGAGAGTATCATATAAGATTTCATTAGACAGTTAAAGAAGATTGTTCAAGCCTAGTCGCTTAGGCGACTGGAAAAAACAATTAATTGTTCTTTCTGAAAAGTTGTCTATTTGTGAAATCGTCTAGCTCTAGCTCTAGCTATAGATCTAGTGTAGTAGTCGCTCTATGAGCGACATATGCCGCTAGTAAAGCGGCATCGTCCGACGATGCTGTGCGACGATGTTGACCGACGATTGGGAGCATGCGCGGGCTCGTCCACCAGCATCGTCGCCGCCATCGTAAACCGACGGCGCAGCCGACCTCAGTAGCTCAGGTTTCCAACCGGACATGTCCGATTGGAAATCAAACCTGCGTTGCCCCGCGCGCCTTTCACTTTAGAACTCTCGAACTTTAGAACTCTCGAACTTCTCCACTCCGCGCTCGGCGCTCAACGCGGATCTAACCCTCACTTGCTCTACACCGCGCTTCCTGCTATAATTTTGCCTGGTTAATTAGGAGGAAGGTTATGAGGAAAATTTTAGTCGCGGTTCTTTTATTCGGCAGCTCTTTATTAGCGGAAGCCAAGCCTCCTAACATTCTGTTTGTGATCGCCGATGACTGGTCGTTCGGACATGCCGGTGCCTATGGCTGCAGCTGGATCAAGACACCCGCCTTTGATCGCGTGGCCCGCGACGGTATCCTCTTTACGCGCGCCTATACTCCCAGTGCCAAGTGCGCCCCTTCACGTTCGTGCATCCTAACCGGGCGCAACCCCTGGCAGCTCGAAGAAGCTGCCAACCACTGGTGTTTCTTTCCTGCTAAATTCAAGAGCTTTGTGGAGGCTCTGAGTGCCAACGGATATTTTACAGGCCGCACTGCCAAAGGCTGGGCGCCCGGCATTGCCAAGGATGCCGACGGAAATCATCGCAACATGGCGGGGCGGCCCTTTAATGCCAGAAAGTGCAAACCGCCGACGCGTGGAATCAGCAACAATGATTATGCGGCAAATTTCACCGATTTTCTGGATGCGGCCCCGGAGGGGCAGCCCTGGTGCTTCTGGCTGGGCGCCTTCGAACCGCACCGCGGATATGAGTTTATGAGCGGCGCCCGAGTGGCAAACAAAAAGCTTACTGATATTGATAAAGTTCCCGCGTATTGGCCGGACAACGAAACAGTGCGCCATGACATGCTCGACTATGCACTTGAAGTGGAGTATTTTGATTCACACTTGGCCCGAGTTGTGGCGGAACTGGAGCAGCGGGGGAAGTTGGCTGACACCCTGGTGGTTGTGACCTCTGACAACGGGATGCCCTTTCCCCGCGTCAAAGGGCAGACCTATGGCAACTCCAATCACCTGCCTCTGGCGATGATGTGGCAAAACGGCATTAAACGCGCTGGTGTGGTGGTGGATGATTACGTCAGCTTTATTGATCTGGCACCCACTTTTTTGGAGGTGGCTGAACTCTCGCCTGCAAAGAGCGGGATGCAGAGGATCACTGGCCGCAGTTTGACTGACATTCTCTACAGCGGCAAAGCCGGGCAGGTGAACCCCGCGCGTGATCACCTGCTGGTCGGTCGCGAACGTAATGATTTTGGCCGTCCTCATGACCAAGGCTACCCTGTGCGCGGGATTGTGAAGGACAACAAGCTCTACCTGAACAACTTTAAGCCTGAGCGCTACCCCTCCTGCAACCCTGAGACCGGGTACCTTGATGTTGACGGCAGCCCAACGAAAACCGAAGTTTTAAAAGCACGCAAGAGTGCTGATGCCGGACGCTACTGGGAGATCACCTTTGGTAAACGCGGCGCAGAGGAGCTCTATGATCTCTCTGAGGACAGTGAGTGTATGAACAACCTGGTCGCCTCGGAAAAGCATCAGCAGCTCTTTAACTCTTTGAAAACTCAGCTGCTGGCGAAGTTGAAAGAGCAGCATGATCCCCGCGTCATAGGTAACG
>JAQUCE010000109.1 GCA_028686345.1 Kiritimatiellia bacterium | reverse complement strand
AATTTCAATTTCACAGCTCGGCAGCCTGCATTTCGGGGCAGTAAATGACTTTTTGTTAGATAAAAAATAATATAAAATTCAGGTTTAGTGATTTTAAGTAATTTTATTAACCGGGATGTGAAATATAAACAGCTTTTTCTGATTTTACCGCATAACTTCAAAAAGGTGACAGGCACTAATTCTGTCAAAAAGGTGACAGGCACTAATTCTGTCAAAAAGTGACAGGCACTAATTCTGCTCCAATTCTGCACTTTTTCTCTGATCATCGCTGTCAGCTCGGTTTGATTATGGTTGGGTCGCAGCGATGGCTTGAAGATAAAGCACTGGGTTAGTATGCCTTAGGGTTGATTGTAATCGCTGTCATGTGCACTTCCCCGGGCGTGAGCACCCCCCTGGGAGTGCCGACGTCCCCGTCGGCATGGCTGAGAACAAAGCCGGCGAGGATGTCGGCGCTCCCAGAACAACCAACGCCGTTCTTGCCTATAACTTGGTTTTTTCTAATAAAACACCACTAGTTGCACATAACCAAAAACCACCGCTGGTTGATTAGGATTATGATGAGGATTGGGATTAGGAGGGGTGCACATCCTAATCTCAATCTCAATCTCAATCATAAACCTTATCCGGGGAGGCCATGCACCGAATAATAGCTCTTGCGCTTGTAGCTTGCTCACTTGGTCGTAGTTATGCTGCCATAACGCGGGGTCGGGGTCGGTATCGAAAAGCGCATCAAATCGATACCGGTTCCGATTCCGACCCCGACTCCGCAGCGGTTGACCTCGAGTTACCCCATTGTTTTTTCGGGGCGCGCCAGAGCGGCGGGCTTGCGAATGATCAGGCACGCAGTAAGTCAGCCGCGCCTTTGGTTTACGATAACGGCGACGATGCTGCCCAACGATTTCACGCATGATCCCAATCGTCCATCAACATCGTCGCACATTATCACGCTGCCAAATTTTCTTACCTCAATTTTTTACCGTTGCTCTCTGTGTCCTCTGCGACTCTGTGAGAGATAATTTATCAAGTAAATCCTGTTAATCCTGTTATCCTGTCAAAAATTGGTTGCCTGCCTGTACGTTACACGCAGACAGGCGGCTGTGCTGCGCTAGGTTCTTTATGATTGGCCGGGCGCAGAGTTTTCGTCTTCATCCGCCAGGGGTGATCAGCACATCCAGGGTGAGCCTCCCGCTCTCAGGGGCAATGGTTTCAAAGCAGATCAGTCTGCACCCTTTGTTGGGTGAGTCCCACGCGTGGCGGGGCTTCTCCGCATCGATAATCTGCCAGCGGGCGGCGGCGCTGTGGCGGATGGCGAGCTTTAAGGCTTTGTCCCTTTCGGTGAGAGTCATGACCGGGGTGTCGTTCGCGGTTGCTTTGGCTTTTGTCATCATGGCCCAGCGCACAGATGCTCCTGGTTTTAAGCCTTCCAGGGTGTCGGTAATCTGGAGTTCGCCGGATGGCAGCACCCTCCCGGCGCGGAAGATGCTGGAGGCCTGCCCTTTGTAGACAGGTGTCAGATCAATCACGGTCTCCGGCGCGGGCTCTGCTTTAAAGGACTTGAGGGTGGCGCATCCCGTAGCAAGCTGCAGTTGGTTGTCAATTACCAGGGTGTTGTGACTAAAATTGTTGAGGCGGAAGATGGTCCAGCGCTCAGAGTCCTGCTTGTTGCTCCAGAGGTTCATACCCCGTGATTCAATGTTGTGATAGCCCTCAGCGCCCAGATCCCAGGCCCAGCGGATGCCGGCATAGTCCAGAACAAAGGAGCCAGCATCCATGTGTCCGTGTGGCGCCGAGGGGGAACCGCCTTTAAAACCAACGAAGAGCGCCTTTTGGTCATCCCATGATGTGCGGTGCACTGTGATGACATCTTTGCTCTCGGATGACCAGTGCAGCGGCGTTTTGATTTTCAGATCTGCGGGTGGCGTTTGCAGCCACAGCAGGCCGATGGCAAAGAGGCGGTTGCCGCCGTTTTTTGAGGGTGCAGCTGCGCAGTATTTTTTGAAGGCATCGATCTCAAAATATTTTAAGATGTCGGGGCGGGTATAGTGTTTGGCAAACCACCACAGAGCTGGGTCTGTGCCGCGACCGGAGCCGCCATCAGCGTAATTGAAGGTCTGGCCGGAGGGACCGGTCACGATATTCATGTAATCCATGGTGGCTTCAAAGCCAGGGAGCGTGCTAAGACCGAAGTCGGTGTTCAGGTGACGGAAGAGCAGGTCAAGGGCCAGGATATTGAAGTCAGTGCCGTAGGTCCAGTATCCAGGTCCTTCGGGATAGGCACCTTGGGGGGCGAAGGCGTGCATGGAGCGGGGGAGGTTCTGGATGGCGCGGTGGATGATCTCAGTTGAGATCTCGCGGTTCTGCCCGAAGGTTGCCAGTGCGCCAGCCATCATGCCGGCGTGGCAGACCTGTCCCCAGTTGTTGGAGGCCCGCACCCAGCCGGTTGTCTTGAGTGAGGTTTGCAGTCCTTTTTCGAGGATTGCCCGGTAGATGAGGGCGCGCGATTCAGTGGTAAGGTCATGGTAGAGCCAATCGTAGCCAACGGCAATGGCCAGCGTCATCTCGGCCACGTCGAGAAAGTGGGAGGGGTTCCAGTCGCTGAAAGCGGATGCGCACAGTAGTTCAGCTTCGCAGCGTTTCAGATACTCGGGTTTGCCTGTCAGACGATAGCTCATGGCCAGGGTTGTTACGCGGTAAAGCACGCCGCGGCTGACCCCCAGCAGGCGGCGGCCCTGCATGACGCGTTCCAGCGGCTTCTGCTTCAGGATATAGTCGCTGTCGCTGGTCAGCTTTGCGAGGGCGGCTTTTCCGAGCTCTGTTTCGCGCATTTCCTGTTGGAGTCTTTCAAAGTCGGCGGCCTGTCCGAACAGGGTTGGGTGGGCTGGCTCGAGCTTCGCAACGAGCTCAGTAAAGGCTGCCAGGGGAAGGGTGAGGGCTTCAATCTTGGTTGCGGCAAAGCCGTGGTGTGCGGCGTTTGCCAGCAGCATGACGCAGGCAAGTTGCCTGAGGTGGCGGTTGCGGTGCGGGGCAGTGGGTTTTGGGTGTTGCATGGTTGTTTTCCTTTCGGGGTGTTTTGCGCGACTGCGCGCCCATGGAATGGTCGCGCCTCGAGATTAAAAAATTTGCGTTCTTCCGCGCGATGTACGGGCTTGTTGCATCAAGTCCTGGTGTACCAAGCCCTCATCTTTCGCACTTTAGAGCTTCTCCCTCTTCTCGGAGGGGTGGTCAAATTGCGCTGTTTCGCAGGGCATCCGTCGCGCGAGGATTCCGGTTAGATAGCGCGCGCCGTAAACAAGGTGGGTGGCCATCACGCCAAGCCACGTGACCATCCACATGGCAGGCCGGACAGAGGCCGAGGAGATCAAGGTGGCAAGCAGATAGATGGCTATGGTGCTGAGGTAAAGCACTTTAAGCACAGGGTGGACAAAGCAGAGCGGAATCCCGACAATTAAGCCGATCAGAAAGATTGACGGGATCAGGTAGCTGAGCTTAAGCGAGGTGGCTGGAAAGCGCTTGGCAAAATATCCCCGGTGCAGCGCGTAGCGTCCAATTTGGCGCAGATGGGGTAGAAAGAGGGGGCGGCGGTGGTGATAAACAACGGCCCAGGGATCGTAGGCAATGCGCAGCTTCCCGCTGCTCACAATATCGGAGCAGAGAATGGTATCCTCGCCGGGCCAGAAATCAGTGCGGTAGCCGCCGATCTGCCGCAGCAGGGAGGTTCTGACAAAGAGGTTGCAACTGGGGTAATCATCAACATGTGAGCGCACCCGGTCGCCAACATAGCGGTAGCGGAAGTTGCCGGAGACGAGCAGGTTGGCGTAGACCCGCCCGCCGGCATGGGCCATGAACGAGTCGTTGGGCGGGGTTTCGCCCGGGCCGCCCACGCCGCCCACATCCGGGTTGGCGAAGTATTTAACCGCGTGCTTCAGCCAGTTGCGCTCTGGATAGGCGTCATCATCCAGAAAGGCGACGATCTCGCCGCGGGCCGCTGCAATGCCGGCGTTGCGCTTCTCTGCCGGCCGCGTCTTGCCGGTGGGGATCACCTGGAGGTTGAGTGCGGCGGAGATCTCCGCACTCTCGTCTGGCAGCACAATCACCTCAAAGTTGGGGTAGCTCTGCAGCTCAAGGGCATTGAGGCACTCGGTGAGATAGGCGGAGGGGGCCGGGCAGGCGATCACAACTGAAATCAGAGGGGGCTTTTTAAACTCAGGCGGAACCTCGACGCTTTGGTAGTATTTCAAGATACGTGTGCGGTAGAAGATGGCCAGGGTGTCGACCATGACCTGTTTGATGTTTTTCCAGGTGAGGCATCCGACCTTGTTTCCGAATTGCATCAGAATGGGGGCTTCCGCGACCTTGAACCCTTTAGAGTGGGCGATGGATAGAACCTCCAGGTCAAAGGCAAAGGCTTTGACCAGCATGCGGTCAAAGGACCACTGCAGCGCCTCGCGGCGGAAGAGCTTCATCCCGGTCTGGGTGTCTGAGACCGGCAAGCCGATCAGCAGGTAGACCAGCGAGTAATAGACAGCCGAGGCGAGGCGGCGGTGCCAGGGGTAGTTGATGGTTGACTGCGGGTGGCGCTTGGAGCCGATCACAATGGCGGCCTTCTCCTGCAGCATAACATCGAAAAAGGTTGATATGCGTTCGGGTGAGAGATCCAGGTCAGCGTCCAGGAGCAGAATGTGAGAGCCGGTTGAGGCGGCAAAGCCTTGTTTAAGCGCATTGCCCTTGCCGCGGTTGGTTTTGACATAAACCGGGTGGATTACACGGGGGTGTTTGGCTGCCACACGGCTGATTGAGTCAGCGGTCTTGTCGCCGCTGCCGTCGTCCACCGGCAGTATTTCAAATGCGATGTTACCATTTAACAGGGAGTAAACTTGCTCGATGTTGCTTTCAATAACATCTTCCAAGCCAAAGGCCGGCATAATGACACTCAGGTGTCCTTTTTTGCCGAGGCAGGTTTTTGCGGATCTCCACAAGCCGCGTTTTGATTTTTTAGTCATAAGAGCCCTTTCATCTCCCTGAAATTTATTGTACTATAATATGTCAGGTTCACCTAGAATCCAATCTTAAAATGAAGCAATCGGGTTTCGTTTGTTTTAAAGGATTATCAGATGTTGAAAATTTTACTTTATACGATTGCGATATTGCTCGTTCTCGCCAGTGGTTGCGGACGCGGCGGAATATCGGAATTCGAGAAGAACGAGCGCGAGAATGCGCTCTTTAGCCAGGCCATCAACGCCGAGAAGGTTGGTGATATTGCCGAGGCGATCAAGTTGTATAAGCAGGCGATGATCGATGAGCCCAAGGCTTACTCAGCGCATTTTATGCTGGCCACGCTGCTGCAGGATCACGCAGAGGATTATATTGCCGCGATCTATCACTACAAACGCTACATAGAGTTGCAGCCTAAGTCTGAGAAGGTCACGCTGGCTGAACAGCGGATCAAGATCTCCGAGCGCTTGTTGGCACCCAAAATATTGAGAAGCGTCGGAGACTCCGCCACCGGGATATCCGAGGTGCATTTGTTGAAGCAGAACACGCGCTTGAATGGTATTATCGCCAAGCTGGAGGGTGAAAACTCCAAGTTGATTGCACAGGGCCAGAGCAATGAAGCGATGGTTAAAGAGCTGATGTCCGAGAATGCGCGGCTGCGTAAGATCCTTAGCCAGGTGCGTGGCGGCAGCGTTGCCGAGCTGCCGGCAAGCGCGCTCACGGAGAGCGTCAAGGGTTTGCGTGGTACAGCGGAGGAGGGCAAAACCGGGTACAGCAAGCAGGAGCTGGAGGCTCTGCGCAAGGAGGCAGCGGAGATGAAGGCTGGTGCGTCTCCGCAACCGGTGCAGAGGCCGGTTGTTGATGTGCCTTCAGTCAGATCAGTGCTGGAAAAGGTGCAGACCCGGCTGACTGGCGAGGATGCTGAAAAGAAAAAGCAGGAGAGTAATAAAGCTGTTAGAGAGGCTGCCAAACAAGGCGATTTATCTGAATTCTCGCTCTTTAGAGCCCCCTCTGATAAAACAAAAGCAGACAAAGCTGAGAACCTGCGTACATATGTGGTACAGCCCGGCGACACTTTGATGAGAATTTCAACCCGCTTTTATGGCGACACAGCCAGTTGGAAGAGGATTAGAGATGCCAACCGAACACAGATTGATCCGGATGGGCGGGTGAGAGCAGGCCAGATCATTGTTATACCTTAAGCGGCGGAACCAGAATATAATGCACACAAAAAACAGGAGGTTTACAAGAAGCAGCGATGCGAATGTCTTTGTCGGCAACGACAAATTCGGGCGCAAGGTCTCTTGGAGTCTTGATGTTGACAGCAGTGTGGATATGGCAAACGGGGCGGTTGACAGTGCTTTCTTTTTAAAACGCAGGCACCGTAACCCTCCAAGATACCGCAACCGGCTGTTTCATTATATTGCCGCTGGAGGAATACGGCAGCTAAAGCGAACCACCCTGGATGATCTGGTGGCCTACCGTAAACGCAGGTTTGTGGTTTGGATGGTGATACTGGCCCTGTTCTGGCTGGTTTTTTATCTGCTGCCAAGCGTTTAGTGAGATAGTGGCGGGCCATGCCCGCATGAGGAGACAAAATGAGAGTGATGAATTTTGGATGGGCGGCTGTTTGCTGCTTGCTGGCGGCTGGTTGTTCTTCGCCCTTGTTTGAGGGCTCGATCTTTGATCAGCGCGAGGCTGAACGCAATCAGAGTACGCTGGCGCAAATAAAAACCAGCTCTGAGATCACCAGCCTGGAGTGTCAGCGGCTCGCCGAGCAGATTAACGCTTTGAGCAGCAATCAGCAGCTCATTGACAGTCGATTGCGCAGCATTGAGCTGCAGCTTGGAACAGTTGCTCAGGCACCGCAGCAGGATATCGCGCTGTTACGCAGCGAGCTGGAAACCCTGCGCGTTGATCGTGAGCGGCTGCGTGCGCAGATAACCGATGACCTGGCAGGCAAAATTGAAAAGGTGGCCGAGAAACAGCAGCAGGCCCTTCTGTCCACGCAGGCGCCCACACTCCCCGCAGCCCCCGCGAGCGCGGCCCCTGTGCGGGGTTCAGGCTATGAGCATAAGGTTGAACGCGGCCAGACACTGAGTGAGATTGCCCGTGGCTATAACACTACGATTGAGAAGATCATTAAGGCCAATAACATCAAGAACCCCTCCACCATCCGGGTGGGGCAGACTTTGTTCATCCCTGACTAAAGCAGCTGTTCATTTAACCGAATTATTTTGTGTAATGTGCGAAAACTCTGTGCCCTAATTTAAAGGTTTTGGTTTAGAGCCCGCTGCTTTAGTAATAAACGCTACGCGCTGGGAGAGACGGAATCAGAGTTGGAGGTCAGTAAGCAATGCAACCGAGTCACCAATTCACCAGGTCACTAGGACGCCATGCCACCGAGTCACCTGGTCACCAATCCACCAGGTCAAAAAACAGCTTGTAGGCCGGAGTCCAATAGCGGCCCCGACCCTGAGTTATAGACAAAGGAGAGAAGTATGTCATTTCCAGATATGAGATTGCGCAGATTGCGCCGGACGCCAGCGCTGCGGAAGATGTTGGATATCGCACCTCCGCCACCCTCCAAATTTGTGTGGCCGCTCTTTTTAGTGGAGGGCAAACAGCGCTGTGAACCAATTGACTCCATGCCGGGTCAGTTCCGTTACTCGGTGGACCAGCTGTTAAAGGCGCTTGAGCCGGTTGCTGAACAGGGGATCGGAGGGGTTCTGCTCTTTGGTCAGACCGAAGGCGAGAAGGATGCTGCGGGCAGCGGTGCCTATGACGATGGCGGAGTGGTGCAGCTTGCAATACCAGCCATCAAACGCGCTTTCCCCGGCTTGGTAGTGATGACCGATGTCTGCCTCTGCGCCTATACCGAGCATGGGCACTGCGGTCCGCTGACCCGCGATGGCTCCTCAGTTGATAATGATATCGCGATTGAACTGCTGGCCAAGGTGGCGGTTTCACACGCTGGCGCAGGGGCAGATGTGGTGGCGCCCAGTGCCATGATGGATGGGCAGGTGCTGGCCATCCGCGACGCGCTTGCAGATGAAGATCTGCACGACACACTGCTGATGTCCTACTCCACCAAGTTTGCCTCAGCCATGTACGGACCGTTCCGCGATGCCGAGAATTCGGCTCCTTCGGCGGGCGACCGCAAGGGCTACCAGGCCTCCTACTCAAATCTGCGGGCCGCTCTGCGCGAGTCGGAGCTGGATGAGGATGAGGGCGCCGATATTCTGATGGTCAAGCCCACCCTTTTCTATCTGGATGTGCTCTCCAAGTTGCGCGAGTGCACCGACCTGCCTGTGGCTGCCTACAATGTCAGCGGCGAGTACAGCATGCTGGTCGCCACTGCTGAGCGCGGCTGGGGAGATCTGAATGACATGGCACGCGAGTCGCTGATGGCCATGGAACGCGCTGGAGCGGATCTCCTGCTTTCCTACTGGGCCCCGCGCTATAACGAAATCTTTGCCACTTGACACCCGAACAAGTCGAGCTTCGCTTTTACGCCGTGACATGAAAGTGGGAACAACAAACGGCTGCCACGTAAGGTTTGTTGTTCAGCCTTTAGGCTGCTCCAAGGCGGGTTACTGCGGTTATTGGTTGCAATACACACGAGAACGAACATATAATGCAAAACTATGGATATTTCTAGAGATATATTGAGTGTGCTGCGCTGCCGGCCAATGATTCTTGATGGCGCGATGGGCACCATGATTCAAAACCACGATTTTGAAGAGGCGGATTACCGGGGCACTCGCTTCGCGGAGTTCCCCAGTGCGTTGGTTGGCAATAATGACCTGCTTCCGCTAACCCAGCCAGCTGTGATTGAGGAGATTCACTACCAGTTTTTGAAAGCCGGCGCTGATATTATTGAAACGTGCACCTTTGGCGCCAATGCAATCTCCCAGGCCGATTATCAAATGCAGGGCCTGGTGGCGGAGATGAACCGCGAGGCAGTGCGTCTGGCCCGCTTTGCCGTGGAGCGGATTGAACAGGAGCAACCCGGACGAGTCTGCTACATCGCTGGCGCAATCGGCCCCACCAACAAGACCGCCTCCATCTCGCCGGAGGTGGGTGACCCAGGTTTTCGCGCAATTGATTTTGATGGGTTGAGCTGTATCTACTGCGAGCAGATCGAGGCCTTGATGTCAGCCGGGGTTGATCTGATCCTGATAGAAACAGTTTTTGACACGTTGAATGCCAAGGCCGCGCTGTATGCTGCGCAGGAGTGTTTCGACAGGGCGGGTCGCGAGCTGCCGCTGATGATCTCCGCCACAGTGACTGACAACTCGGGGCGCACCCTCTCCGGTCAGACGGTCGCGGCGTTTTATCACAGCGTCAAACATGCAAACCTGCTCTCAGTTGGTATCAACTGCGCGCTCGGCGCGGCTGATATGCTCCCCTATCTTGAGACCTTGAGCGAGATCGCCGAGTGCTACGTCAGTGTCTACGCCAATGCCGGCCTGCCAAACGCCTTTGGCGGTTACGATGAGTCGCCGGAGAGTATGGCGGCAATCTACCGCAGATTCGCCTCCGCTGGCCTCTGCAATATCTATGGCGGGTGCTGCGGCACCACACCGGCGCACATCGCCGCCATTGCCGCCGCAGTGCGTGAATTCCCAGTGCGCGTACCGCCCGTGACCGAGCCGCTGCTAACCCTGACCGGCCTGGAGCCGCTAACCATTTGCCGCGAATCGAATTTCATCATGATTGGCGAGCGCAACAACGTGACCGGCTCACGCCGCTTCGCGCGATTGATTCTTGAGGAGAACTTTGACGAGGCTGTCGCCATTGCCCGCAAGCAGGTGGAGGAGGGCGCCAATATCATTGACATCAATATGGATGAGGCGATGATTGATTCGCGCGCCATGATGGTGCGGTTTTTGAATCTGCTGGCCTCCGAGCCGGACGCCGCCCGCGTCCCGGTGGCGATTGACTCATCCGAGTGGGAGGTAATCGAAGCCGCGCTGAAATGCGTTCAAGGTCGCAGCATTGTCAACTCCATCTCCTTAAAAGAGGGGGAGGAGCAGTTCCGCGCTCAGGCCCGGAAGGTTCAGCGCTATGGAGCAGTGCCGATTGTAATGGCCTTTGATGAGCAGGGGCAGGCCGACACCACTGCCCGCAGGGTGGAGATCTGCACCCGCGCCTATAATATTTTAATTCAGGAGCTTGGCTATCACCCCTTTGATATTATCTTTGACCTGAATATCTTTCCTGTTGGCACCGGGATGGAGGAGCACAGGAAAAACGCGCTCTCGTTTATTGAGTCGATCAGCGAGATTAAGCGCAGGCTGCCCGGCACTCTGATCAGCGGCGGGGTCAGCAACCTCTCATTTTCCTTCCGCGGCAACAATGCGGTGCGCGAGGCCATGCACTCAGCCTTCCTCTATCACGCGGTGGCGGCTGGCATGGATATGGGCATTGTGAATGCCGGGATGCTGGAGGTCTATGATGAGATCAATCCGGAGTTACTGGTGCATGTGGAGGATGTCATTCTCGACCGGCGGGCAGATGCCACTGAGCGTCTGCTGGACTATGCCCAGGGCGTGAAACAGGTCGTGAAAGAGGGCGCCCAGGGCGAGCCGGCCTGGCGCACGCTGTCGCTGGAAGATCGGCTGGCGCACGCGCTGGTCAAAGGCATTCCGGATTATGTTGAAGAGGATCTGAAAGAGGCGCTGGATAAATATGACTCCGCGCTGCAAATCATTGAAGGTCCGTTAATGCAGGGAATGGGCCAGGTGGGCGAGCTGTTTGGAGCAGGCAAGATGTTTCTGCCCCAGGTGGTCAAGAGCGCCCGCTCCATGAAAAGAGCGGTCGAGATTCTCGAGCCGCTGATACGCAGCGGCTACGGCGCACCCCTGCGCAAGAGCGGACGCGTTGTTTTCGCCACTGTTAAAGGTGACGTGCATGATATTGGCAAGAACATTGTCAGCGTTGTTTTGCAGTGCAATAATTTTGAGGTCTTTGATGTGGGGGTGATGGTCTCCAAAGAGGCTATTCTCGAAGCAGCCGCAACACACAACGCAGATCTAGTGGCTGTCTCGGGGTTGATCACACCCTCGCTCAAGGAAATGGAGCGTCTGGCAGCAGAGATGCAACAACGCGGGCTGAAGATCCCCCTGATTGTCGGCGGCGCCACCACCAGCCCCACCCACACCGCCGTTAAAATCGCCCCGCTTTACAACGGGGTGGTGGCCTATGCCCGTGATGCCTCAATCACAGTGCCACTGGTGCGGGCGCTGGTCATGGGGGATACCGAGTTTATCGCCAACCTGCAGCAGGAACAGGAGCTGATGCGTCAGCGCTACTTCTCCTCGCAGGCAGCAGTCAAAATCCGACCATATGCCGAGGCGCAGCGCAGCGCGCTCAAGGCAGATTTTTCAAAGAAAACCCAGCCGCACGAGACCGGGCTGTTTGTTGAGACAGTTCCGGTGCGTGAGCTGATTCCCTATATTGACTGGACCTTCTTTCTGCTGGGCTGGGGAGTCAAGAAGGTCTCTCCCGACGCGCTCGCTGACCCGGAGCACGGTGCCAAAGCGGAAGAGCTGCTGGCAGATGCCAGAGCAATGCTGGCAACACTGGTCGATAATCCGACCTTGCAACCCAAAACAGTTTATGCCATCTTGCCTGCTGTTGCGCACGGCAACGACCTGCTGATCAAAGAGAAAAAACTGCATTTCCTGCGGCAGCAGAGCAACGGCAGCGCGCTGTGCATCACCGATTTTGTGGATGATCAGAGCGATCATATCGGCCTTTTTGCCACCACGGCAGGCCAGGGATTTGTCGATGCAGCGGCTGATTTCCGCGCGGCTGGGGATGATTACAGCAGCATGATGGTGGTCATGCTGGCCAACCGCATGGCTGAGGCATTGGCAGAGTACGCGCACTATAAGATCCGTCAGAAATGGGGCAGCACAGAGAGTCTGACTCCCGCGGAGATGCTCCAGCAGCACTATGACGGGGTGCGTCCCGCCATCGGCTACCCCTCCTGGCCAGATCACAGCGAGCTGGCCACGCTCTTTGAACTGATGGACGTGACTGCACAGATCGGGGTCCAATATACGGAGAGTTATATGATGCTTCCTGAGAGTTCAACCTGCGGCATGGTGCTGGCGCACCCTGATGCGCGTTACTTTGCTGTCGGCAAGATCTCCCTGGAGCAACTGGAGGAGTATGCCCGGCGTAAAGAGCTCACTGTGCCACAGGCGCAAGAGCTGCTCTCACGCAATTTGACAGATGAAGTAGTGCAAGCATCCTGCTTGCAGATGATGGAGTAGTGCAAGCATCCTGCTTGCAGAAGATAAAGTAGTGCGAGCATCCTGCTTGCAGATAAATTTTTTAGCGAAATCGGGGCTGTTTTAAATGCTCCTCCAACCTTGAATGACCGCGATGAAACCAAATTTTTTAGATGCAATTAAAGAGACACCGCTGATTTTTGATGGGGCCATGGGAACCGTGCTGTATGAAAGCGGGGTGTTTATCAATACCTGCTACGAGCAGCTCTGTTTGAGTAATCCTGACTTGGTGCTCAGCATTCACCAGCGCTATGCTGATGCCGGCGCTGACGTAATGGAGACTAACACCTATGGGGCCAACCGCTTTGTGTTGCAGAGCCATGGGCTGAGCGAACAGGTGCGGGAGATCAATTTAGCGGCAGCTGGGCTGGCCCGCCAGGCCGTGGGCACAGGGGGATATGTGGCCGGGTCGGTCGGTCCGGTGGGCAATAAAATCGAGCTGTTCTCAGAGACAAAGCTGGCAGAGCTGCGCGAGATCTACCGCGAGCAGATCGCCGCCCTGGTCGAGGGCGGGGTTGACTTGATCATGCTGGAGACCTTTCCCTGTTCCGACAATGTGCTCCTGGCAGCTGAGATTGCCGCTGAATTCTCTCTGCCAATAGTGGCTTCATTCATCTTTGGCAGCAATCGCTTGACCCCTGTGGCGGAGAGTGTGCCCACTGTTTTCGCCGCAGTTGATCAATCGCCAGTCATCGACGTAGTTGGGCTGAACTGCGGCGGCGGCGCGGCGGCACTCTACACAAATTTCCAGGAGGCGGTGAAATACACCCGCAAGCCGTTTGTTGTCATGCCTAACGCTGGTCTGCCGCAGACAGTTCAGGGCCGTATGATCTACATGTCCAACCCTGAGTACTTCACCGAGTATTGCAAAAACTTCATCAAGCTGGGCGCGCGCGGCATTGGCGGTTGCTGCGGTACCACCCCTGAGTATATCCGGGTCATGGCCAAAGCCATTAAAGGGCTAAGCGCGGTTAAAAGGCATATCGTGATCGAGTGCCGGGTGCCTGAAACGGCGCAGGAGGTTGCAGTGACCCCGCTGGCCGAGAAGAGCAAAATGGCTGCCAAGCTCGCTGCCGGAGAGCAAGTGCTGAGCATTGAGATCACGCCGCCGCGCTCGATCGATCTGACCGCTATGCTGGCAAGGGCGCGGCAGTGTAAGGAGGCTGGAATCGATGCGATCAATCTACCGGATGGGCCGCGCGCCAGCGCGCGCATCTCGCCCATGATTGCAGCGATTGAGATTGAGCGTCAGGTAGGGATTGAGACCGTGCTGCACTACTGCTGCCGTGATCGCAACCTGATCGGTATGCAGTCGGATCTGCTCGGCGGCGCCGGTGCTGGCTTGCGCAACTATCTGATTGTGACCGGCGACCCGCCGAAACTGGGCGACTACCCTGATGCGACCGCTGTCTTTGATGTGGATGCAGTTGGTCTGACGCAGGTGGTGATGAATCTCAACCATGGCCGCGATGTTGGCGGCAATGCTATCTCACCTCCAACCTCGATTCTGTGCGGTATTGGTGCCAACCCTAATGCTGTTGACATGGAACATGAGATTGAGCATTACTTTAACAAGATCCGGGCCGGGGCGGAGTTTGCCATCACGCAGCCGGTCTTTGATGCCGATGCCTTCCTGCGCTTTGTGGAGCGTGTCTCGAAATTTGAACGCACGATCCCCATCCTGGCCGGTGTCTGGCCGCTGGTCTCTTACCGCAACGCGGAGTTCATGCGCACCGAGGTTCCCGGGGTGGTTGTGCCTGATGCGGTGCTGGAGCGCATGTCAAGGGCCACCACCAAGGAGGATGCTATCCGCACGGGAGTTGAGATCTCGCAGGAGATTTGTGAGAAAATCCGCGGTGCAGTGGCAGGCTATCAGGTGAGCGCGCCCTTCGGGAATATTAATCTCGCTCTAAGGGTCCTTGGTCGCTGACCAACTGTGTTACTGCGACAAAATGTCCGAGTTATAGGCAAGTTCCCCTTAAGTTTTGTTGCGTTGCTGTCTTTGGCCGCAAAAAGCGCAAAATACGCAGATTTTCTGAACAATAGTTCGTTTTATATTTGCACTTTACGCGCGCGTGTTGCGTGGTTAGTGCCACCATGAGTGAAGACTAAAAGCTTAGTTTGTTTTCCTGTACCTCTTTTTTTAACCACGAAAAGCACGAAAAGCACGAAAGGGGTGCGTAGCTGATTTTTAACCACAAAGGGCCCGGTACGTTTTTTCGCCACGAAGGCACCAGTTTTCGCCTACGGCTACGCCATGGCACAGCAAAGGACACGAAGATTTCCAATCATTGTTCCTTCTTTTGCGCTTTCTGTGCCTTTTTGCGGCTATGCTGCGCTAGGTTCCTTGTGGTTTCAAAATTAAAGTGCAACCATTTTGACCCCCTATGTTCAGTGATCTGAAACGTGAAATCAGTGCCTGTCCCTAAACGGCGCCAGAACGTGAAATCAGTGCCTGTCCCTAAACGGCGCCAGGGTGGAAATCAGTGCCTGTCCCTAAACGGCGCCAGGGTGGAAATCAGTGCCTGTCCCTAAGCGGTGAAATCAGTGCCTGTCCCTAAACTGCACCTAAACTGCACCTAAACTGCACTAGAACTACGACTAAGTGGTTAAGTTGTAGACAAGGTAACCTGGCAATGGTTGCCAATCGAAGAGGAGTTTAACGGAAGTTAAACAAGCCTCTCCGGGTAAGGTCTAGTCAACCGCCCGGTAGTGGAAAGACTAAATCGGACATAGAGCCGAATAAGGAAGGAAACGAGTCCGACGAGGTGAAGGGTGTAGCCCTGAATCTGAAACATAGCTCCGAGAAAACTGAAATTTGGGAATGTGCCGACCTCTTTTGTCTGAGTGCAGGCCAAGTGGCAAACACGAGAAATGACGAGTGTAAACCGACACCCCGGGGTCCAAGACAGCATCGAGTGGGACAACGATTGACAATTAACCAGGCGGGTAGCGTTATGGCTCTTGGGGAATAAACCGCAATGGAAGTACCCGAGTACACTGACCAATGTTAAAAGAGGGCAGTGAATGGCTGCGCTGCAAGTGATGGGGGGCGGTGAACCGCAATGGTCTAGCGAAAAAAACGGCTAATCCCCGTGTAGTGAAGACCCCCACGGTTAATCGTCTGTGAAAGGAGAAACATTAGCGTTATGCAAGGAACGAACGGATATGGCAACTGACCTGACACGGATAGGAGAAAAGGCACTCAAGGAAAAGGAGCTGGTTTTCACCACTCTTTATCATCACATATGTGATGTTGATAACTTGAGAGCCTGCTACGATGCGCTGGAGGCCAAAAAGGCAACTGGGAGATAAGATTGTTGAATTGGCGGTTAAACGGACGCTGGAACCGATTTACGAGGCCGTGTTTGAAGACAGCAGCTATGGATACCGACCGAATTACAGCCCGCATAAATGCGTGGATGATCTCGGGCGGACAATCCAGCAGAAAAAGGTTAACTGGGTTGCTGAAGCAGACATCAGAAGCTTCTTCGACAAAGTCAACCATGACTGGATGATTAAGTTTTTGCGGCATCGCATTGGCGACGAGCGTGTAATCCGGCTGATAATCCGAATGCTTAAAAGT
>JAQUCE010000108.1 GCA_028686345.1 Kiritimatiellia bacterium | reverse complement strand
TCGTTTCGCGGGCAAAAAAGTTATCACGCTACCCCATTTTTCTACCCCTCTATTTTTCTACCCCAAAAACAACCTAGCGTACCCTCTGTGCCCCTCAGTGTCTCAGTGGCAAAAATGATAAGTTTTTCATGTCTAAGTCCAGTGGTCTGACCCCAGGGCGCGCTTTTCACGAGATTGGAGCAAAATGCCGCTCGTAGAGCGGCATCGGTTGACGATGCTGTGCGACGATGCTGGCGGACGATTGGGATCATGCGGGGCTCGTCGGTCAGCATCAATGTTCCGGGAGCGCCGATGTCCTCGTCGGCCTTGTTCTCAGCGATGTTGACAGGAATGTCGGTGCTCCCGGGGAGTTGCGCGTTATTTGGCATATTTATATCTTACTTGGCGCCGGGTTAAAGAAGGTTTTCTGCAAGCAAGATGCTTGCACTACTCCATTATCACTTTCACAGTAACTTCTCAATAATCCGCCCTGGAGCAGCCTTCCTCCTTCGCCAAGGCTACGGCGCGACAAGAAAGGCTGGACAACAAACCTTATATGGCAGCCGTTTGTTGTTCACGCTTCAGCGTGCTCTTTGCTTTCTGGCCGATTATTGAAAAGTTACCTTTGCTTCCCGGAACGCGGGGCGTTTGTGACTAAAGCAGCGGGCGCTTAACCACTAACTTCTGAATGAGAGCGACGACCTCCCGCACATCACACAAGCTCTTTTGGTTGCCCGACCAGCTGCTTTAGTTTTATGCGCTTGTGTTTTTCCCGCTAATCCAGCAATATTTAAGGTTTTCAATTGATTGGAACTGGTTGCAGTAAAACCAACATGGTTTTTAAGCACGTTTCTGTATGATGATTATATTCCTATGGCAAAAGCAAAAGTAAGAAGAGTTGAACAGCTGGAGCGCTATCTGGTGCGCATTATCCAGCTGCCCGGAGCTGATCGTAATCAGCCGCTGCCTGTTCGTATTCTCTTGGTTTTTCTGAAGGGTCTTTCAATGATATTTAAACAGGTGGTCGCTATCCGCCTGTTTCTCTATCGCGAGCGGATCCTGCGCAGCTATCCACTGGGTTGTCAGGTGATTAGTGTTGGCAATATCACCGCTGGTGGAACAGGCAAAACTCCGGTGGTGGAGATCTTTGCCCGCGAACTTCAGAAAAAGGGGCGCCGAGTGGCCATCTTAAGCCGCGGCTATCGCAAAAAGGAGCTGCCTTGGTACAAAAAATTTAAGGAGCAGTATCTGCCTCCACGGGTGGTCAGCGATGGCGAGCACCTGCTGCTGGATAGCGAGATGGGGGGCGATGAGCCCTATATGCTGGCCAGTAACCTGCCCGGTGTGGTGGTGCTGGTTGATAAAGACCGTGTTAAAAGCGGCAAGTATGCTATCCGGCGGTTTAAGAGCGATATCCTGATTCTGGATGACGGCCTGCAGTATCAGAAGCTGCGTCCGCATGTGGATGTGGTGCTGGTGGACAAGACAAACCCCTTTGGTAATGGACACATGCTGCCGCGCGGTGTGCTGCGTGAGCCAGTGCAAAACCTGAAGCGCGGGGATTTTATCTTTATCTCCAAGTCGGATGGCAAATCACAGGAGCTGCGTCAGGAGATCCGCGAGCTCAACCCAAAGGCGGATATTATTGAGTGCTGCCACAAACCGCGCTTCCTGCGAAATGTTTACTCAGACGAGGTGCTGCCATTGGAGTGGTTGCAGGGCAAGCGCGTTGCTTCGCTCTCAGGGATTGCGGTGCCGCAGAGTTTTGAGCAGTCGCTGCGCAAGCTGGGAGGCGCGCTGATCTGGGTTGAGCGCTATGCTGACCACCATCGCTATCATGCGCAGGAAATCATTGACGCCATTAATAAAGCGCATAAGCTGGGAGCAACGGCACTGATCACCACGGAGAAGGACGCAGTGCGTTTTCCCAAGCTGAGCCGTACTGCTGTGCCAGTCTATTACATGCGTGTTGATATTGAAATTGTGGCTGGTGCAAACAACTTTAACGATGCGATTGACCGCATCCTGGGCAAAATGGCCGAATGATTGGAGTGCGTATGCACGAAAAACAGAGAGATGGGGTCGAAAACCCGGAGCAGGCCCAGGCCCGTAAAAAACGGTTGCTAAAAGCCGCCTCGGTTGTCAGTCTCATGACCGGCATCAGCCGGCTGGGCGGCTTGGTGCGTGAGATGGCGATGGCCTACTTCTTTGGCACTTCAGCGCTGAAATCCGCCTTTGACATTGCATTTCTGATTCCCAATCTCTTTCGGCGTCTCTTTGGCGAAGGGGCTCTCTCCGGGGCTTTTGTCCCTGTATTCAATCAGTCCTTGGTCTTGGAGGGACGTGAGCGGGCCAATCTGCTCGCCATGCGTGTGATGGGCCTGCTGATTGTGGTGCTCTCGATCGCGGTCGCGGCGGGCGTTGCCCTGACCTTCCTGTTGCCGGGTTTTCTGCCGTTGGGCAGCAAATGGCTGATCCCATTGCCCATGATCCGGCTCCTGCTGCCCTACGCAGTTCTGATCTGCGTGGCGGCCATGGTGGCCGGCATGCTCAACTCTGTGGGCCGTTTTGCCATCTCAGCCTTTGCCCCGTTTGTATTGAATTTTATCTGGGTGATTGCGCTGGCGCTTATCTGTCTGTTTGTCACACAGGATAAAAACATGCAGATCCGCCTGCTGTGTATGGTGATTCTGGTTGCCGGAGTGTTGCAGATTGCGATTCAGTTGCCGCTCCTGCGGCGGGAGGGCTTTTATTTTAAGCCGCTCCTGTGGGGGGCCTTCTCTGATCGCCGGGTGATAAAGATTGTGCAATTGATGGGGCCCGCGGCATTGACCATGGGGGTCTTTCAGATCAATGTGTTTTTCGACAGTTTTCTGGCCTACTGGGTGGGCCCTTACGGACCAGCTGCCTTAGGGTATGCCGAGCGATTGACCTATCTGCCGCTGGGGCTGTTTGGTACAGCCTTTATGACAGTGCTGCTGCCCGCGTTCTCCAAGTACGCCGCTGCCGGCGAGTACCGCAGAATCTCGGATGATCTGGAGGATTCACTGGTTAACATGACGCTGGTGATTCTCCCCTGCTCGCTGGGGCTGATTGCGCTGGCACTGCCGGTGATCAGCATGATCTACCGCACCAAGGGAGGGGCCTTTGATGCGGACTCCGCGCTGTTAAGCTCGCGCGCTTTGATTGCCTATGCACCCGGGCTGTTGTTTTTTTGTTTTCAAAAGGCGGTGACCCCAGCGTTCTACGCCTTGCAGGACATGAAAACGCCGCTGCGGGTTTCCATGGCCGGCGTGGTGTTGAATATTGTGCTCAATCTTACGAGTATTGCGCTCCTGCCGCAGGGCTGGAAACATGCGGGCATTGCCTTGGCAACGGTTGTGACTACAACCGTGAATGTGGGTGTTCTCTACTGGCTTTTAAAGGCGAGAATCGGTGGTGTTAATCATCGCAGGGTGGGCGGCGTTTTCGGTACAGCGCTGGCAGCCGCTTTGCTCATGGCCTCGATTGCGGCCAGCGTGCATGGGGCGCTGCAAACGCATCTGCCGGCGGACAAGGTTGGCCAGGTCACAGCGGTCTTGGCTTCAATTGTTGCCGGAGGTGCTGTTTACGCCCTGCTGCTGGCGGTGTTCTGCAGGAATGAGCTTTCACATGTGACCTCCATTATGGTAAAAAGATTCAGGAGAAAGAATGATAGAGGATAAAAGATGTTATGTTGTGGCCTGCGGCGGAACTGGCGGACATATTTTTCCAGGTCTGGCTGTGGCGCGGGTGTTGAAGCAACGCGGTCACCGGGTGGCAGTGTGGATCTCCGGGCGCGACATTGAAAGCGTGGCGATCAAAGGGTGGGAGGGTGACGTACTCTTGACCGGTGCGCGCCAACTCTCAATCAGAACCATACCCCATATGATCCGCGCGTTTTTCCGCTGTTTGAAAGGGCTGCATCGGCTTAAACCCGATGCGCTGCTGGCCATGGGCAGCTACTCCAGCCTGCCGCCCGTGCTCGCGGCCCAGATCGCTAAAGTCCCGGTTTTTCTGCATGAGGCCAACTCAGTGCCAGGCAAGGCGGTTGAGTTTCTTTCGCGCTTTGCGCTCTGCACAGCGACCAGCTTTAAGGAGACCGGTGAGTGGCTGCAGGATCGCACGGTCTGCTGCACTGGTCTGCCGATCAGGGATGATCTGGCCGGGCAGCCGCGGTTTGATGAGATTCCGACTGAGAGCTTTGTGATATTTGTGACCGGAGGCAGTCAGGGGGCTTTACGTTTAAACCAACTGACCTCCCAGGCACTGGTGCTGCTCAACCAGGAGCATCCCGGCCAGTTTTATGTGATTCATCAGAGCAGTAAAAAGGATGAGGAGTCGCTGCGGGAGTTGTATGCAAATGAGCAGATCCCCGCCATGGTGAGCCCCTTTTTCCCGGAGATGGGACGCGCCTACGCCTCAGCTGATTTTGTGGTGGCGCGCGCCGGGGCCTCCACCTGCTTTGAGCTCTCCGCGCTCGGCAAACCCGCGCTGCTGGTGCCGCTGCCATCGGCGGTGCGCAATCATCAACACTTCAACGCGCGTGTGCTGGTCAAATCCGGCGGTGCGGATGAGGGGGTGCAGAGCGAACTCACGCCGCGCTCCTTGATGCGCTATCTCGCCAACAAGCTGCGCAACCGCTCATCCTTGGCGCATATGAGCCAGGCCATCCGCGTTCTGGCTGTGCCCGATGCCGCCGAACGGGTGGCAGATGAGATCGAGAGACGCACCGCTTTTGTCCGTCCTGCTGCCACCCTGTAAACTCTTAGGCTCTTGAACCAAGGCAAGACAGGCCTGTTGGCACTAAAAACATGTTGTTCAAGGCACATCCTTGTCTTAATCCTAATCTCAATCCTCGTCTCTTTCGGTTGACGATACTGTGCGACGATGTTGGCGGACGATTGAAAACCCCGCCCTTGAAAATCGTGCACCAGCATCGTCGCCGCTATCGTCCACCGGAGATGTGTCCGACCTCAGTAGCTCCGGTTTCCAAACCGACATGTCCGATTGGAAACCAAACCTACGTTTTTGCGCACCCTGACCAGTCGCGTGTTGTTCGCTGTCGCCCGCATAGCGGAGGATATACTTCTCGATCATCCACCGCATAGCGGCGGATATACTTCTCGATCATCCACCGCATAGCGGAGGATATACTGAAAGCAACACAGTATGTCCGGGCTATGCGGTGGATGCCCATTTTTCACCTCTAAGATTTTTCACCTCAAAATAATAAAGTTCCTCCTTTTGCGCTTTCTGTGCCTTTTTGCGGCTATTCCTTTTTTCCTTTGCTTCGCTATGTTTAGCCGCAAAAAAACGCAAAAGTCGCAAAATCTTTCGCAAACATGATAGGATTTAAGAAAAGAGGTACTAAAAGTGATAATGGAGTAGTGCAAGCATCTTGCTTGCAGAAAACATTTTCATTCAACAACTTATGAAGATGGTTATCTGAACTTCTTGTTTTTTGCGACATGAGTTGAGAGAATAGCAACTAATGACAACCCTTGCATTCCGCGGCGCAGCGCATGTGTAGTAGTCGCTCTGCCAGCGACATCGGGTTGACGATGCTGCGCGACGATGTTGGTGGACGATTGAGATTGAGATTAGGATGGGGCAATTCCTTATCTTAACCCTTTTTTTGATATTGCAAAGTCGCACGTTATTGTGTATCCTTTTTGAGAGTATTGAGGTATAGTTTAGTTTCGTGTTTTGCGCGAATGAAATGACAAAGCAAAGGGGTGGCATGAAAAATTCAATGATGTTTGTGTTCGTAATGTGTTGGCAGGCTGCGGTTTTGCTTGCGCTGCCTGTTGTTCAATCCGCTCGCGATATCCCGATTGTGCGTGAGTGCGATGTGCTGGTGGTGGGGGGTAACAGCGCGGCTGTGGCAGCAGCGATCTCAGCCAAAGCCGGCGGCGCCAGTGTACTGCTGGTTGCGCCGCGCTCTTATCTGGGGGATGACCTTGCAGGCACGCGTGAATTGTGGCCAACTCCTGTTTCCGAGTTTTCAACCGCGACACTGGCCCGGCAGCTCTTTACCCTGAGAACCCCTTACAGCTATACAGCGAATGTCGTGCCCAATGGCACGCATCCGGATCCAGGTAATCAACGCCTGATCGACGGTGTTCAAAACAATGCGGCTACCGGCAGTGTGCAGTATGACGCGCCAGTGCAGATCACCGCTGTTTTCCAAGGCCTTGGCACCTTGAGTCAACTGGATGTTATTTATTACGAAAGACCGACCAGCGAACCTTTTGACACGCGGGTCTCGGCCGTGGAGTACAGTGTGGACAACATCACTTGGACACCTGCGACGATTAGCGTGGAGGTTGAGAACCTGGGCACAATCACAGACACGACCATCTATGCAGCGCGCGTGAAGTTGATTGGCGGTGCGCAGGGGCAATATATCCGGATCTTCTGTGATTTGGGTGTTGCGGCAACCCGTCAATTACTGGATGAGGTTGTTTTTTACAGCGACCCCGATGATCCGGTTCCAGGCAGTTACAGCAGCGTCACTCCGATCCATCTGAAGCAGACCTATCAAAGCGTTTTGGAAACTGCTGAAATCCCCTTCTTGGGTGGCAGCCCGGTTTGCGATATTCTGCGCGACAGCAACAATGACCCGGCCGGGGTTGTGCTGGCAAACCGCAAGGGACGCCAGGGTGTTAAAGCCCGTGTCGTGATCGACACAACCGCGGATCTCTGGCCCACACTGCAAGCTGGCGGAGCTAAGCGCGCTTTCACACCAGGTCCATACAGCTTTTCACGGATGGTCATGGCTGATGTCAATGATGCGCCGACAGCACCGGGGCTGACAGTCGAGATGCTGCCTGGCGTGAGTTATGACGGAATTGCTGTCACAGGGGTAAACGCGCCCGCGGCGATGCCCTCAACCGTGAACGGCAGGGTTTACAGGTGCAGCTATACTGTCAATCTAAGCCAAGGCACGCCCATGGAGCTGCTGGAGGTGGAACAGAGACTGCGGGATTTGACCTGGGTCGCGACCTGTGTGGATCAGGCGGATGTGATGAGCTGGCTGCCGCCCGACACCATGATCGGCGCAGTTGCTGAGAATGCCACAGCGTGGAGCAGTGCTGAGGCGCTGAATTTGGGGGCGTTCCGTCCAGCCGGGGTGGCTTATTTCTTTAGCGTTGGTCTGCGCTCGGATGTAACCCGGGATTTAGCGGGTGCCATGCGTAACCCGGCGCGGATGATGGCGCTCGGTGAGCGGATTGGCGCCGTGGCAGCAGCTGAGGCGCTGGCGCGGGGAGCACTGAGTGGAGTTTCGCTGCCGAATGAGGCCGGGCTCTCGGTGGGCAGCGAAGAGGTGCGCGAGCTGCTGGCCGGCTTGCCGCCTGTTAACACTAACGCAACCGGTTTTGTGCAGGAGGGCAAACGCTCCGTGCCGGTTCTGGCCACGTGTGAGGTGTTGGTGATCGGAGCTGGCACGGCCGGCGCACCCGCGGCGATCGCGGCGGCGCGCGCGGGCGCTGACACGCTGGTGGTTGATTTCCTATATAACATGGGCGGAGTTCAGACAGATGGACGCATTGGTCGCTACTATCATGGCAATGTTTGCGGATTCACAGAGAGTGATGTTGATCCAGGTGTCAAGGCCACTGGCTCTGTGCTGGCAACCTCTAAGTCGGAGTGGTACCGGCAGGCCTGCCGCGCGGCAGGGGTACGCATTCTCTATGGAAGTATGGCAGCAGGGGCGCTGGTGGATGGAACAGATCTCAAGGGTGTTGTCGTGATTCTGCCTGATGGCAGGCGCGGGATCATCCGCGCGGACGCGGTAATTGACGCAACTGGCAATGCATACATCGCGGCGGTCGCCGGTGAGGCCACAACCTTTATCAAAGCCGATGAGGTTGCGGTTCAGGGCGCGGGTCAGGCGCGTCATCTGCTGGGCGACAGCTACACTAATACGGATGTTGGCTTTGTGGATGAGCGTGACGTGGCGGATCTTTCCTTTTTCGCGCGCCGCGCCTACGCCAGCATGGACGCTGGCTCTGCATGGGATGCGGGTCAGAATCCAGCCAGCCGTGAACGCCAGCGTCTGGTGGGGGTGGTGAGTGTTGATCCGGTTGATATACTGAACAACCGCACATGGCCCGACACGATTGTGCGTGCGCGCAGCGATTTTGATTCGCATGGGTTCACCGTGCATGACCTCTTCTTTATCCGCGATCCCGGCCGGGCGATTGAAACAGCCAATCTGCCTTACCGGGCGCTATTGCCTAAGACGCTCGATGGTTTGCTGGTGACCGGTCTGGGCATCAGCGCTCATCGCGATGCAATGCCGATCCTGCGTATGCAGCCGGATGTGCAGAATCAGGGCTATGCTGCCGGCTATGCCGCTGCCTTGGCAGTGCAGAGCAGTGTGACACTGCGTAATGTGGATATCGCGCTGCTGCAGGATCATCTGATAGCCAAAGGCATTCTGAATCTCTCTGACAAGGGCACACCTGACTCTTTTCCTCTGCCCGCCTCCGCGATACAGGCGGCGGTTATTGGACTGACCAATAACTATGCGACCCTGCCCGCAGTTATGGCGGATGTGGACGCGGCGCTTCCCATGCTCCGCGCTGCCTATGCCACTCAGAGCGACCCTGCCCGGAAGCTGATTTACGCGCATGTGCTTGGATTGCTGCATGATCCCACTGGCGCTGAAACCTTGGTGGCAGCGGTTGTGGCAAGCGGCTGGGATGTTGGTTGGAACTACCGCGGCATGGGACAGTACGGTCGCTCTGTGACCTTGATGGACAGTTATATCATTGCCTTGGGGCGCACCCTGCACCCATCCGGTATTGCGCCAGTGCTGGAAAAAGCCGCCCTGCTGGATATCGGCTCATCTTTTTCGCATGTCAGAGCCACTGCTTTTGCGCTTGAAACTCTAGATGGCGGCTCTTCAATTTTCGCTTTATCAAGGTTGCTGGGGGAGCTTCAAGGCTATTCTCTCACCAATTCACTGACAGCACCGGTGATCCCCGGATATTCAAACACAGCCGGTGATACCGAGCGCAATCAATGTTTAAAGGAGATTTCGGTGGCAAGGGCGCTCTTTAAGCTCGGTGATGATTTTGAGACGACCGGGGCGAAAGTGCTTTGCGACTATGCCGTTGACCCGCGCGAGGTTTATGCTTCGCACGCGCGCCAGGTTCTTGAAAACGGCGCTCAGGTTTTGGTTAAAAGCGGCGAGTGGATCGGAACGGATCCCGCGGCTGAGTGGAGTAATGCCGCGAACTGGAAGGGGGCGCAACCTGCGGGCGGCATGGGAGCAACAGCGCTGTTCACCAATGCGCTGCCGGGTGTTCAGACGATCTCACTGCAATCCGGCATTGTAAACATCGGTTCACTGATCTTTGCCGGCGGCGAGCGGATCATTACCGATGGTATTCTGGATATCAGCGCTGAACCGCCTGCCGTGGCTGTTGCGTCCGGCTCACATGTGACAATACAAGCCGAGGTGCTCACCGGTACGGCACTGGCCAAGTCGGGTGCGGGAACCCTGGCGCTGGCTGGCGCCACGACTCTCGGCGGGCTTGATCTGAGCCAAGGCGCGGTTGTTTTGAGCGACTCCGATGCGCAGTTTTACCGCGCCTATGCGGCGGACGTGAATGCCCACAACAGCTCCTCCGCGCAACCGGTGACCCTGCGCTGTGATTTCCGTGTGAATGAGGCGTTGATGATCACCGAGCTGGGCGCATACGACAGTGCTGGCGACGGGTTCGAGAGTTTCAAGAAGGTCAGTGTTTACAACCGCGGGGGAGGCGCTCCGCGGGCCGCCCTGGCATTCTCGTCCGGGGTGGAATACACCCTTCAGGGTGGCTACCGTTTTCAGCGGTTGCCGGAACCTTTGGTTTTGCAGCCCGGTGATTACTCGATCGCCACCTACGGATTCAGCGGCGCTGACCGGTACATCACCGGCAATTGGGGAGGGGGTGGCGCGCAAGTCGGCCCACTGGAGAGCGGTGAAGTCCTGAGCTTCCTGACGAACGCCTTCAGAACAACGGGCAGCGCTCTGACCTACCCAACCGAAGCGATTGGTCCTGCCAGCGATTATGCGGTCACAGCTGGCAGCTTCCGCTTTGTCACCGGCGCATACCCTAAAAAGATCTTCGGCCCTGTGACGGTCGCGGCGGATGCGATGCTGGATGTGGCGGCAGTCAAGATGAACTTTGAGCAGGGGTTGCTGCCAGGTGCGGGCGGATTGGGGGTTGTCTCCAACGCCTCGGCGGCCTACCCTGTGTCGCTCGCCATCAACGTGCCGTCAGGCTCCACTAACACCCTGGCAGGCTCAGCGCTTGGCAACCGGGCCGATGGCCCGCTGAATCTTGTGAAAGATGGTGCAGGCTTGCTGGCGCTCAGCGGCCCGCTGGCAGTCAGCGGGGATCTCTACGTGAAAAACGGGGTGCTCGCAGTTGATTCACCCGCCTGCCTTGGCCAAGGCAGTCTAAGTTTTGGCACAGGCGGACAGCTCTCGCTGCTGGCAGGCGGTCGCTTGGAGCGCAATTTGCGAGTTGCCAGTCAGAGTTATGCGAATGATCGCTCGACCAGGCTCGAAATCGCCGGTGGCGAGACGTTGACGCTCTCCGGGACGATGCAGAGCGCGCGCGAACACGAGTACGCCGGCTTTGTGATCCAGCCCTTTGACAACGGAGCCGGGTTGACGCGGGTGGTGATGGATAACACCCGGCTGGGGTACTTTGACCTGTACTTGCAGGGCGACGGACCCAATGGAACCGGTGACACGGAACATGAGTGGTTAGGAGTACGTGGCGCTCTGCGCAAACTGGCCTCCGGTTATGAGACCACTGTTGGCAGCCGGATCACTTTCGGCGCCGGGTGCGATTTTTCAGCCAACTGGTTTGACATTTCCGGCTCCAACGCAGTGATCACGATCACTGACAATGCTAAGGTTTACGTGCCTAACCAACTGCGTTTTGTTGACGGCAACAACAGTCAGTTGTCACTGGATGGCGGATCGCTGTATGTCAGGAGTTTCGGTGTGGAGAATTACAGCCACCATCATCTGAGCCGGAAGCCGGTGCTGTTCAATGGCACATGGGTCAGGGCGCTGGCTAACAATGATTATTTTTTCAATCTCTCAATGGCATCAGCCGCGCCGCTGATCTGTGACAGGGGCGCGCTCTTTGACACACAGGGTTATAATGTGGCCCTGCGCGGCAAAGGCTTTGCGCAGGCGCCGCTCTCATCAGGGGCGTTGGTCAAGGACGGCAGCGGCATGCTGAGGGTGGCCACGCCCATGAGTTACACTGGCTTGACAGTGGTCTCCAACGGGGTCTTGGCTCTGGATTTCGCGCTGTGGAAGGGCAGTGCTGAGTTTGCCGAAAATCTGCTGCCGCCTTCAAATACAGTCAGGTGCGCGGAGAGTGGGGTGTTGAGAGTCGCGGGCATGGTGGGCGGCGCCGGAGAGGCGGCGCAGCGTCAAAGGCTGGCACGGGTGGAGAGCAGCTCTGCCGGTGTTACGCAATTGGATGTGGAGCAGGCAGGGTTGGAGGTGTGTGAGCTGGACGGTTTATTTGTTAAGAGCGGGAGCGGCACTCTAACAGTTGCGGGCAGGCGCGAGGGTCTCTCCACCCTCAATGGAACGTTGCATGTGCAGGCAGGGACACTTGAGTTGCTGGGGCCGGCTGAGGAGCTGCAAATCACGATTCCATTCGGCAGCTTTGAGTCTGATCCATTGCTGCCCAAAGATGGGCCCTTGGGTAAGGATAAGCGCGGTACAGCGGCGACTGGGTGTCCGGGCTGGACCTTTGTCTCCGATGACGCGGGCTATCAGCGCAACAACAGCTACTTCTCTGTTGTGGCGGCAAGCTTTGCGCCGGATGGTATCCAGACCGCCTTTGTGCGCCGTCAGGGGGCGATCACCACGACGCTCCAAGTTCTCAAGCGTGGTTTTTACACCCTGACCTTTCAATACTGTCCACGTAATTATAACAACACCTGGTATGACAACCATATTATGCGTATCAAGCTGGCTGGAGCTGAAAAGGATGTGTTCACCGTGACCGATCGTTTCTTCCGTGAGCGCAGGGTTCTGCTGGGCGAGCTGGAACCGGGGAGTTACACCCTCTTGTTCCAGGGTGACAGCTCGCTGGTCGCTGATCCCTGCACGCTGATCGATCTTGTTGCAGTGAGCGGCACAACAGGGTTTCAGAGCCTGGAGTCATTATCCAGTGAAAACTGGGATTTGCGGGTTGATTCACAGGGTCAAATCGCGCTGAATTACAACGGTACGGTAAACCTGGGTTCATTGACAGTGGATGGTATACCTTTTAAGGGTGTTTACATAAACGCTGAAACGCATCCGGGGCTTATTGTCGGCAGCGGGACACTCCGCATTAAACAAAGCGGGTTGATAATTTTAATCCGTTGAGGGCTGCGGGGCGCAGTTGCTTGATTAGGATTACGATTAGGATTGTTTACACTATACAAACCACCCCATAAGTTTGTATCATACAGGCTTTGTTTTTCAGTTGGCCTAAAGCAGCTGGCCGGGTAACCGAAAGAGTTTGTGTGATGTGCGGGAGCAACGTAGCTCCGATTTCCAATCGGAGTGTCCGGTTGTAAACCGGAGCTGCTGAGGTCGGCTACGCCTCCGATTGACGATAGCGGCGACGATGCCGGCGGACGAGCCCACGCTAAAGCGTGAACTACATACCCAGGAAACCGCATGTAGTTCACGCTTTAGCGTGTTGTCTGAGCAGAGAAGCTGCCATAATTAGAATTACTGTACTTAACCTGAACAACCAGCGAGAATTATCACTATGTCGGACAAGCCCATTACACGCGAAGAGATATTTGAATTCCATAAGAGCGGCAAAGTGGGGGTACTACTCACCAAGCCGCTTAAAACGCAGCGGGATCTCTGCCTGGCTTACACCCCCGGTGTTGCGCAGCCAGTTAAAGAGATCGCAGCCAACCCGCAGAGCGTTTTTCAGTACACAGCCAAGGGCAATCTGGTTGCCGTGGTCTCGGATGGCACCGCTATTCTGGGATTAGGAGATCTGGGTGCCGCCGCTTCAATCCCGGTGATGGAGGGCAAAGCCGTGCTTTTCAAAGCCTTCGGTGATGTGGATGCCTGGCCCGTGCCGCTCAACCACTGCCGTATGAACGGTGAGAACACAGGCAAGAGCGACCCCCGGCGCATTATTGACATTGTGGCAGCCCTGGCGCCGATGTACGGCGGCATCAACCTCGAAGATATTGCCGCTCCCGCCTGCTTCGAGATTGAGGACACCCTGGATGCCATGCTGGACATCCCTGTTTTTCATGACGACCAGTGGGGCACCGCTGTGATCACACTCGCCGGGGTGTTGAACTACTCCTTGCTCTGCGAGCGCGAGATCTCTGCGCTGCGGGTGGTGATCAACGGCGCTGGCGCCGCCGGTATCCGCATCGCGGATATGTGCAAAGCCGCTGGTGTTGAAAATCTGATCATGTGTGACAGCCGCGGAGTGATCAGCACTGATCGCTCGGATCTCAACGATCACAAACTCCGCCACGCCTGCCTGCCAGGCCCCGATAGTTTGGCTGAGGCCCTGGTGGATGCACACGTGTTCATTGGGGTTTCCGTGGCCGATTGTGTCAGCGCTGATGATGTGCGGGCCATGGCGGATTACCCGGCGATCTTTGCCATGTCCAACCCTGACCCTGAGATTGCGCCCGCGACCGTGGCCGCGGTGATGGGTGCCAAGCCCTATGTGATGGTCACAGGGCGCTCTGACTACCCCAACCAGGTCAACAATGTACTGGGCTTCCCTTACCTCTTCCGCGGCGCATTAGACGCGCGCGCCACAACCATCAACACTGAGATGAAAGTGGCTGCCGCGCAAGCGCTGGCTGAGATGGCCCGCAAGGATGTGCCGGCAGATGTTAAAGCACTCTACCCCTCTGAAGATCTGCGCTTTGGCACAGGCTATATTATCCCCAAACCGTTTGACAAACGGCTCTTTGTCGAGGTCTCCTACGCCGTGGCCGAGGCTGCCGTCATCTCCGGGGCGGCACCAGCCGACACTGACCTGGCAGCGCTCAGGGCCGCCCTTGAAAAACGCAACGCCAATCGCTGAAGCAGCCAGTCGCCGCCTGTCTGCGTGCTGCGCAGAGAGGCAGGTAACCAAAAGAGTAATGAGGCATTGAATGATTAAGTCTAAAAAAAGTCTAATTTTAACCGCATACAGATCACTCTGTCTCGCAGTTGTCACTCTGGCAGGCGCGCAGGCACAGGCTGCTGTGACCAACCTGGTACCGGTTGCAGGCAACAGCTGGGTGGTCAACTCCATTCCCGGCAGCAACGATGCTGTATCGCATAACAGCGGGTTGAAGTGGGAGAACTCCGGGAGCATCATTCGCACCTGGTTCAAAACATCAAAGCCAGGGGAGCTGAAACTGGCTGTAAAGATGCGAGTGGTTCAAGGCGCGTCCAAGATCCGCTTCACCTTCCGCGGAAAATCCAGCGAGGTGACGCTCTCCAACACCGAGACGGCGATCATTCCGCTTGGCACGGTTAAAGACGCGCCGGCTGGCTACCAGTATCTGGAGATGCAGGGCATTGAAAAACAGGGCGCATCATTTGCCGAGGTCAGCGATATTATGGTTGTCAGCGATGATCCGATCGACTATATCAGGGATGAGTTTTATTGGGGACGACGCGGCCCCTCGGTGCATCTGAACCTGGCACCGCCCAACGACGCTGGCGATATCCTCTATTTCTACAATGAAGTCACAGTGCCTGCCGGCAATGATGTGCTTGGATCCTATTACATGGCAACTGGATTCAGTGTCGGCTACTTTGGCATACAGGCCAACTCCCCGACCGAGCGCAGAGTTTTATTCTCGGTCTGGAGCCCTTTTAAAACCGATAACCCCAAAGAGATCCCGGCGGATCAGCAGGTTATACTGTTGAAAAAGGGCCCGGATGTGCAGGCCGGCAAGTTTGGCGGCGAAGGTTCTGGCGGGCAGTCCTTCCGCAAGTATCTCTGGAAAACCGATGTCACCTATCGGTTTTTGCTCAAAGCAGAGCCGGCTGAGAACAACTCCAGTGATTTCACCGCCTGGTTTTTCGCGCCGGAGATCGGCAGGTGGGAGCTGATGGCCAGCTTCAGGCGGCCCAAGACCACGACCTATGTCAGGAACGTTCACGGGTTTCTCGAAAACTTCCGCCCTGACACTGGTCATCTCGACCGCAAGGTGCTCTACTCCAACCAGTGGATTTATTCCACCGACAAAAAATGGCGTGAGATCACAGAGTTTTCGTTTTCCTGTGATGCAACCGGACATAAAAAAAACCGGCTGGATTTTACCGGAGGCAGCGAGGGCCAACACTTCTTCCTCAAAAACTGCGGTTTTTTCGATGCTGATGTAAAGCCCGGCACCCGCTTCAACCGTGAGCCGAGCGGGCAACCCCCGCAGATCGATTTTTCACAACTTCCCTAAAGCAGCTAGTCGGGCAACCAAGTTGAGTTTATCAATGCGCGAGAGGTCTTCGTGCTGGCTGAAAAGTTTGTGGTTATGAGCCCGCCGCTGCAGTAACAAACAGCTGTTGCGTAAGGCTTGTTGTACAGCCTTTCTTGTCGCGCCGTAGCCTTGGCGAAGGAGGAAGGCTGCTCCAGGGCGGATTATTGAGACGTGACCCTAATAGTGATAATGGAGTAGTGCAAGCATCTTGCTTGCAGAAAGCATTTACGATAACGGCGACGATGCTGGTGGACGAGCCTCCGCATGATACCAATCGTCCACCAACATCGTCGCACAGCATCGTCAACCAGCATCGGGTGTAGTAGCCGCTCTATGTCGCGACAGGATAAGCCCAGTTTCTGGGGATTTGTAAAATCGTAAATACAATGAAAGAGAAAGTAGACATCCAGCGGGTAACCAATCCCGCCTGGCAAAGGTTAGCC
>JAQUCE010000107.1 GCA_028686345.1 Kiritimatiellia bacterium | reverse complement strand
TCACGGAAAACACGGAATTGGATCATTGCTCTGCCGGAATTAGTCAGTGTCTCTCTCGAATTTTAACGGTCTCGCTCTGCGCACTCTGCGGCTCTGCGAGAGATAAAAAAGATGATTTTAACAATTTGCCGGAATTAGTCAGTGTCTCTCTCGAATTTTAACGGTCTCGCTCTGCGCACTCTGCGGCTCTGCGAGAGATAAAAAAGATGATTTTAACAATTTGCTCCACCGTATCAGAAACCGCGCTTCGCTTGGTTCCTGAACGGTGAGCATCACGTTAAAAAAGAAAAAAACTTAACCACGGAGATCACGGAAAACACGGAATTGGATCATTGCTCTGCCGGAATTAGTCAGTGTCTCTCTCGAATTTTAACGGTCTCGCTCTGCGCACTCTGCGGCTCTGCGAGAGATAAAAAAGATGATTTTAACAATTTTGCTCCACAGTATCAGAAACCGCGCTTCGCTTGGTTCCTGAACGGTGAGCATAACGTTCACAGATAAAAAGAACAATGAAGACTTTGTGAACTTTGTGCTCCTTGTGGTTTCAAGAAAACAGATTCAGTTGTGCTCCTCAAATGATTGTGGGACAATTGGACTGATTTCAAATGAGAGTCACAGCGTGCTCTCAGACGACAGTCCTTTGAAGAGTTCACGTGCCGAGTGGTTTGGAACAGCACGTACAAAATAAAAAACAGCTGTGAACAATTTTGCTCCACCGTATCAGAAACCGCGCTTCGCTTGGTTCCTGAACGGTGAGCATTTCGTTCTGCAAGAAATGAAATCAAGATGACAGACTCAACCGAATACATGATCGAATGGCAGCCACCGGAGGGATACGATCCGTCCGGTGTCCTGCGGAGGCTTCCGTCTCCAATCTCTCGCGACATGCGCGAGATCTACAACTACTCCCTCAAACCCAAAGGCTTCTACCTGATCGACCGACACATCGAACCGAGCGTAACCGGCCACGCGCTCAAACTCTTTGTGGATGAAGCCTTGTCACACACAGACATGGTCACTGTCCTAAAGCTCTAAACCAGATGAAATGAACTGCAGAACAAGCCAGGTGGAGGCTATTTCAGGCTCGTGCCTGAAAAGCCTCACCTACACGTTCGTCCAGAAATTTGCTACTTGCAAAACCTATAATGAAGTGAGAAACTAACAATTATGAAGACACAATATACATTCTGGAAAGAAAAAGATGGTATGTATCTCGGGTTTCTCAATGATTATCCTGATCATTGGACTCAAGGTCAGGATCTAGCAGATTTAAAAGCGAACTTACAGGATCTGTTGGTGACATTCCGCTCTGAAGAAATCCCGGGAATTCGGAAAGTTGCTGAGCTGGAGTTTTCATGAAACGGATAGACCTAGTGAAACACCTCAATCAAACGGGGTGTGTCCTCTTACGGCATGGAGGAAGACACGACATCTATCATAATCCAATCACAGGCAACTCTGAACCAGTCCCCAGGCACCGAGAGATAAACGAAGTTTTAGCTAGACGTATTATCAAAAGATTAGAAAATGGTTGACGAACAAGGCAAATGCACCTGATCAAAAAAGCGCGCTTTTTTAACCGGTGATTTCAACGTTCACAGATAAAAAGACGATGAAGACTTTGTGAACTTTGTACTACTATCATTCATATTCTTGGTTTTTTTGTACGTTTATTATCTATCACAGAGGTACCCTCCTACGCCAAGGCTACGGCGTGCCATGCAGAGTTCTCAGAGTTTTTTGCCCGCGAATCTCCGCGAATGGATAAGGGTATTTCATCCCCACTTCGTGGGGTCGCTAATCGCTTGAAATACCCTTATCACAAGATCACTTTTGACAACATGAATTGTAATTTCAACACAAGACTCTGCGCTTTAAATTTTTATCCATTAACGACTCTACGCAGTAGAAAAAAAATTAAAGCGCAATATTCGTGGAGATTCGCGGGCAAAAAATTGGTTGCGGCTATGCTGCGCTAGGCTCCTTGTGGTTTCAAGAAAACAGAATTTAGTTGCGCACCTCAAATGATTGTGGGACAATTGGACTGATTTCAATAGAAGAGCCAGAAAACACCTAAACAGGCAATTGGATTAGCTGAAGAGCGCAAGAAAGACTATTTCCGGAGGAAGTTATGAGCGATTTACAAAAATACATTAAAGACAGAAAAGCAACAGATTCTGAGTTTGCTAAAGACTTTGATATTGGTTATCAACAATTCAAAATTGGTGTACTTTTAAAACAGGAAAGAAAGAGAGTTGGACTGACACAAGAACAGCTTGCAGACAAACTTCAAACAAAAAAAACAGCTATTTCCAGAATCGAAAATCATGCAGAAGATATTAAACTATCCACTCTTGAAAATTTCGCACAGGCTTTGGGAAAACAGCTTCGCTTGGAAATTGTATAACAAAGCGAACAATGCAAATGCACCTGATCAAAAAAGCACGCTTTTTTGACAGGAGATTTCAACGTTCTGCAAAGAAAGAACATGAAGCGACTAATTACAATTGCATTGCTCGCAATATTTGCTGGATGTTCAAAACCACCACAATCTGTTGCAATCCCAGCCGAAAGCAAAGGTAGTGTTTTGTCTCAGCTCAAGGCGGAGCTGCCAAAAGCCAGCGTGTTGGTTCAGAAGCAGAAGATTGATCTTGAGGTTCAGTGGATGAATCACTCGTCTGCTCGCATGTGCTCACGTCCCCTCAACATCAACCTTGCAGACAACAAAATTGGCGCTTTCGTTCATCCAATTCAAAATCTGAATTCTTTAACCGGGGCATCACTTCAAGATGTGGTCGTCGCGTTTGAAAGTCAAGTTGAAGCCTATTTAAAGAAGAATAAGATTCCCGAGACTCGTATTCAAGCCGGAGACGATATTGGGAACTATATGGAGGAGAATGCAGAGCAAACGAATTGAGGGTATTTCCGCATACACGAAAAATCATCATTCAAGCTTTCTGTGAACAAACAAGCACAACTCAATGGTGCCGATCATCTCTATAATTCTGATTGCAGAAGGACCAAGATGAATGGTATCATTACACCATGGAAATTGATACATCAGGTCATTTCGGAGATATGCTCAAAGAGCGTAACATAAGAAAAGAGTGGGTTAAGATGGCACTGAATAAACCTGATTTAATTGAGAAGCAAGACGATGGCACAATTCACTACATTAAACAAATCGAAGATTATGATAACCGTTGGCTTCGATTGGTTGTAAATGAAGACGTTGACTCAGCTAAAGGCGTAACTGCATTTTTTGATAGAAGGTTGAGAAAGAAACATGAGAATTAAAGTTGATAAAAACAGTGATGCTTTGTATTTTCGTTTTGACGAAAATGCTATTGTAGAGTCTGAGGAAGTGCGCCCCGGTGTTATTTTAGATTTTGACAAAAATGACCATGTGGTGGGAGTTGAGTTTCTTGGAATATCAGCAAGGACAACACCAGAAGAGTTGTCTTCATTCCAATTTCAGATGGCATAGTTTTATTAAATACAATTATGTCAGAACAAGACAAGTCCACAGTACCCACTGGGGCGCTTCGCTAGCCCCAGCGGTACTGTGACCTGCACGTTGAAAACAAAAAAAACTGTGCGTAGCGAGATTTGAAACCACAAGGGACCTAGCGCAGCATAGCCGCAACCAATTTTTTGCCACTGAGACACTGAGGGCACAGAGGGTACGCTAGGTTGTTTTTTAGTACCTCTTTTCTTAAATCCTATCATGTTTGCGAAAGATTTTGCGACTTTTGCGTTTTTTTGCGGCTAAACATAGCGAAGCAAAGGAAAAAAGGAATAGCCGCAAAAGGCGCAAAAGAAAGAACTTCCATCTTTTCTATGCAACGCATAGCGTTGTTGACTAAACCAACGGGGCATATCACACAATTGTTCAATGAGAGAGAAATAATTTCGCATATCACATAGGCTCAGTTTGGTTCCGGCTCCGCTGGTTTAGGTAGAAACATAGAGGGGTAGAAAAATCTGTTGCAGCCTCGTAGATTTAAGGTAAGAAAATTTGGGGTAAGAAAATTTGGCAGCGTGATAATTATTAACTCGTCTACGAAAAGCACAAAAATAATAATTGTGGATCACGAAGATTTTCTCTGTTAGAGTCGTGACCTTATTACGGATGAAACCCTGGGGCTTACGTTGCATCCATTTGATTTGGCGACCAATAAAGTATTGGCCATGGCGGGCAGACTCGAACCGCGAGACTGGATTGATGTTATCCATTGCGATGAGCACATTCAGGGGTTTGGTTATCTGGTCTGGGCTGCATGTGGTAAAGATCCCGGATTCAATCCGAATTCATTACTCGCTGCCGCTTCGCGTGCCCATTACAGCCAGGAGGAGATTAACACACTTGATTTCAAAGGACCCTTGCCGGATGCCAGAGTCCTGGGCAAGCGGTGGCATGCGATGCTGGATTCAGCGCGCCAGCTTGTTAAGCATCTAGCTTTTGAAGAGATCGGCACGTGTATTGTAAGTATGGCCGGAGAATTGTTTAAGGGCGATGTGGATTTTCTGATTAAGGAATTGAAAAATCAGAGCATTCAATTTCATGCTGGGCGTATTGGTGGTTCCTGGCCCATAGTCAAATAGCCGAAGTCCAGTGTTATTAACAGAACGTCGGCTGCACCTTGAGTGGTTCGAGGTTGGTTTAGATAAAGCCAAGAGCGCGGTATAATCCGATCGCGCATACGGGCAGGCTCATTGCGCTGAAAAATCGGGTAGGTTTTCTGGATCGGAAACTCAGAACCGTGTCGAAATTCTGTGCTGATGAGACGGATTGGCTTGTCTGGGCGAAAGAGGCCTTCATGTTTTGACGCTTAGTCTCTGTAATGACCTGACTGGCAATTACTTACAGTAAAAAAACATCGTTTTTTGATCCTTAGAGCGCCATTTTGGCCTCGAAAATCAATGTTTAACGAATGTGGCATAACGTTATTATCAGGTATTATCGATTTGTGCTGTCGAGTTGAGGGCACTATTGTCCAAACCCCAAAATAAAAAATAGCAGTTGGAAAAACAATTAACCATATTTACAGGGGTGTGGAGTCAGTTTGATTCGAGATTTTCAACATCATCTAAATTTATGTACGTTCAACAATCTCAAGAACTCTTTGAAGACTATCCGGTAATTTTTTATCAAAATCTTTACTCTTCATAATGATTCACCTCATTCTTTCTGGATTGACGAACCGATATAATTTTAACTACCTCACCTCGCAACGTGAAAATCGCCGACCAATGCGTGCTTTTGATTTTACCAATAGGCAAAAATCTGGGTTCATCCTGTGTACGAGCCGGAACTAACAAACGCTCCCGATCTTCCCAAAGAACTTGAGCTTCAACAAAATCTAAGCCGTGTTTGAGCTTATTAGATTCACTTGTACTATTATCGTACTCAAGCTGCATGGTATCTATGCTATACCTTTCAGGTATCAAGTGTAACCTGCTAATTTGTTAAGTACTGTTTGAGAGTTTTTGCGTTTCGGCGGGCTCGTTGGGGGCTCGTTGGGGTCAACCCTAATAACAGGAGGATATTGTTTTGCATAATTGTGTGTAATCTTTAGGTCGATGTTATAGGCAAGGCAAAACCCTGGGAGCGCCGACGTCCTCGTCGGCATTTTAGGTTCCAGTGCCTGCTCCTAAGGGGACCACGGAGTTTTTGGCCTGCGAATCTCCGCGAAAGGATAAGGGTATTTCATCCCCGCTACGCGGGGTCGCTAATCGCTTGAAATACCCTTCTCACGAGATGATTTTAAGAACATAAAGAAATTGGTGCCTGACCCTAAGGGCACGATCCAGGCCCCGAGTTGCACCCGCAAAACAACGACTAAATACGCAAGTGACAGGTGCAACATTTTCGTTCGGTGTCGCTCATCAGGCGTCGTCCCGCAAGCGGAACTATGCCCGACAAGTAGAGCGACTACTACACATGCGCTGCGCTTGAAATGCAATCCAGCTTGCAAGCCTGCCGATCGGTGTAGTAGCCGCTCTGTGAGCGGCATTGCTTGATAAAGATTGCGATTAGGATTGAGATTAGGGTGCGCATCCCTCCTAATCACAATCTTGATCATTATCCAAATCAACCAGCGGTGGTTTTAAGCTATGTGCTACCAGTTACATATTACTTTAAAAAGTCGAAGTTATGGGCAAGTGAAAGGTGCACCGTTGGGTGTAGGGTTGCTTCTCAGAAGCAATTTGCGTATGCCGTACGGATGTTCGCCAAAGGCGTGCCATAGGTTTTCATGATCTTTGATTGGCTCATCCATCTTCGTCCCGCAAGCGGAACTACGACGGACAAGTTCCGCCAACCCTACATTTTCAACCAGGATGAAGCTTGCAGGTCGCGCGTAAGCCTTGACGGTCGGTGTAGTAGCCGCTTTACAAGCGGCATCGGTTGACGATGATGTGCGACGATGCTGGTTGACGCTGCCCCGCATGTTTTAAATCGGCCAGAATCGTCGCCGTGATTGACAACATGGGGTAACTTGACCAAGCAGGCAAATGAACAACAGAGAGTAAAAGTGTAATCCGTGAGAAATATCGATGCCACGCCACTCTCTGGCACTCCACTCTGAATGCAATTAAACTTCCAGCTGCTTGCTCATTACAGAAGATCCAGCGGAGATTCCGGTTTACGGGAAATCTCTTTCATGACGTGGGTGTAAATCAGCGTTGTTTCCATTTTCAAAGTCGATATCTTTAACCCTTAAGCGGATAAACTCGGAGAGCCGCATTCCGGTTCCGTAGATTAGTTCCAGTATAAAGCGTTTTGTACCCTCCACCTGCTCAAAAAGAAGTTTGATCTCATCGACACTTAGCACGGCTGGTAGATTAATCTTTTTTTTGGCTCTCACCGTATCCTTCAAGTCGTCCAGTTCGCGGTCAAACACATTTCGGAAGAGAAAGAGAATCGAGTTAAAGGCCTGGTTTTGAGTAGCAGCAGCTACCTTCTGATTAACCGCCAGAAAAGAGAGATAGAGCTTCACCGAGGAACTAGCTTTCGGATCAGACTTCATTTCCCTGCAATATTTAAAATATCTGCGAGACCAGTCCACGTATGAACTCTCTGTGCTGTATGCATAATGCTTCAAACGAAGAGCAATTTTCAGGGCATCTATGCTCTTAGAAGATTCAGCATCGTCGGTCGTGGCTTCAGCGCAGACATGCTTCAAAAACAAATTAAGATATATTGTTCATAATCAATTAGTTGCATAACAAAGTCCTTTAATATGATATTATACGAACGTTCGTATAATATCAGTATTGCCAGCTTTCACGAACAAGTTTTAACCAGATAAAGGTGCTTTAATTCAATCTACATATCTGAACACCAGATATTACGAATGCTTTTAATTAATTATTTTACAAATATATTGTAGAAAAACAAGTTTGTTTTTGACAAAACCCATAAATTCTGCAATTATTCAATTATTACAAACCAAATACGACCGTAAATTGCGAACGTTCGTACAATAACTTGTTGAAAATAAAAAAAAGACTATGCGTAGCGGAATTTGAAACCACAAAGATCTCAAAGAACACAAAGGCAGAAACAATCACCTGAAACGGTTTGAAGAAATAAAACAGTTTCAACAACAGCGTGCACGTTATTGCCGCTGGCGCGGCAAAACGTGACGCAGGCGTTCGGCACGGGAGTAGCAATGAAGAGATGCAAAGCAAAGACTCAGGCGGGTGTACGCTGCCGTAATCGGGCGACAACCGTAGCCTACTGCCATGTTCACGGTTCCAGAGCAAGAGCAAGGCGCGCTGCGGTTGCAGATGCATTCGATGATACTCGTGAGGCTCTCGCCCTGTTCGCACAAGGCTCAGCATCTGCCGGTCGCAAGGCTCTGCAATGCGTGTATGAAAACCGCGGCCCTATACTCAAGAACAGTTGGAAGGGCCTGAAGGTCCTGATGCTGATTCTGTCGATCCTAACGCTTCCGAACTCGGCAGAAGCTGCAATCGAGAACCTCGGAAAGGCCTTGAGGGACTGAACGACTGCCGAACCAAGCACTGCACGGTACGGCGTACCGCCGCCCGTGAGTGCGATCGTTGGCCGAATGAATATGGAAACTACTAACCAACACAAACTGACTCGCGAGATCATATCCCTAAGTAAGGCGTTTACGTGGGATGAAGCGAAGCTCGAATGGGACCTCGATGCCATATACCACCAAGATGAGCCAGATACATGCCTGTGTGGGCATTTCCCCATCCTTGAAATATGCGTTCTTCGCAATCGGCAGAATGGGAATCAAGCCGTTGTTGGCAACGTCTGCGTCAAGAAGTTCATGGGACTTCCATCTGATCTTGTCTTCCAAGCGGTGCGCCGCATATCCAAGGATGTTTCCCGCGCACTAAACGCGGAAGCAATCGTCCACGCCCACAAGAGCGGCTGGATCAACGGCTGGGAACGTGATTTTTGTTTCGACACTATGCGAAAGCGTGAGCTCTCCTACAAACAAGCAGTCAAGCGACAGCAGATCAACGAGCAGGTGATAGCTCGCGTAAACCGGAACCGGGACAAGGCCAACATGTGAGTGCACTATTCCGTGCCGCTGTCGCGTCACGAAAAGTGTGACTCTGGCGTTGGCCAAGGAGATTATTAATGACTGATCAAATACTGGAGAGTTCTTCGACTGATTCTTCATCCCTCGCTGGGAAGTCCGAAGAAGACCTATATGCTCTGGCTCTGTGCGAAATGAGCAGTGAATTTTGTCGTCCCGGACTTTGGGCTAAGGCATTAAGCGAATCTCTTGGCGATGAAAAGAAAGCCGAAGCTCTGTATTTGCGCTATCGTAAAGATCAATTGCAGGAGGAGCAAGCGAGGGAGCTTCAAATCACTGAAGAAACTCGACGCGCCACCGAAGAAGCTCGACGCGCCAAAGTTGTTGTGTTCAAGTGTCCGAGTTGCAGCACGGAACGAAAAAAAGTCACACAAGGAATAATCGATGATCTTCTTTCTAATAATTTTCCCGACTGGGTTTTTAAGTGTGGTGATTGCAAGCATTGCTTTGACCTGCGAGATGCATTGCCAGAATTGCGTGAGGCCTCTCCACCCAAGTCTCACCCAGTCCACGTTCAAAGTCCGGCTCAATCAGAGACACAGAAGAAAGGATTGGCGATTGCAAGCCTGATTCTTGGAATCATAGGTGGATGGGCTTCTACCGCAAGCATACCAGCTGTTATTTGCGGACACCTGTCTTTAAGCAGGATTAAAAAGTATCCCAAGCTATATGGCGGCAAAGGCATGGCTATTGCAGGCCTAATTCTCGGATACATAGGCCTCGTTCTTGCTATTGCACTCGGAACAGTAAAGGGATTGTCGAGGGTCTTAATTGAGCAAATGGGATATTGACGGCCAACAACCAGATGGAGGTTATCAAAGCTAACGCTTTGAAAACTCATCTAATCGTTCACAGATAAAAAAGACGATGAAGAATTTGTGAACTTTGTACTACTATCATTCATATTCTTGGTTTTTTGTACGTTTATTATCTCTCACAGAGGTACCCTCCTACGCCAAGGCTACGGCGTGCCATGCAGAGTTCTCAGAGTTTTTTGCCCGCGAATCTCCGCGAATGGATAAGGGTATTTCATCCCCACTTCGTGGGGTCGCTAATCGCTTGAAATACCCTTATCACAAGATCACTTTTGACAACATGAATTGTAATTTCAACACAAGACTCTGCGCTTTAAATTTTTATCCATTAACGACTCTACGCAGTAGAAAAAAAATTAAAGCGCAATATTCGTGGAGATTCGCGGGCAAAAAATTGGTTGCGGCTATGCTGCGCTAGGCTCCTTGTGGTTTCAAGAAAACAGGATTCAGTTGCGCTCCTCAAATGATTGTGGGACAATTGGACTGATTTCAAATGAGAGCCACAGCTTACTCCCCGACGACAGTCCTTTGAAGAGTTCCTATGCCGAGTGGTTTGGGACAGGATAGACGAAAATAAAAAAACAGCTGTGAACAATTTTGCTCCACCGTATCAGAAACCGCGCTTCGCTTGGTTCCTGAACGGTGAGCATCACGTTCTGAAAATATAATCCTTTCAGGAAGTACCCGGATATGAGATTATTGTAATGTACTGAGAAAAGGAAGTTTTATGGAATCAATAACAATAAACATACATAATCCTAGTCTGACAAGTAAGGTTACCTGGTTCCTCAAACAACTGGAAGCCGATGGACTGGAGATTATATCAAAAGAAGATTTCCAAGATCTCAAAGCGCTGAAAGCAACCCGTGGTGAAGAATCAATTTCATTTTCAGACTATTTGAACAATGAAAATCAAGATACGTAAAAGCGCTATTAAAGATTTGAAAAAAATCGATCATGAAGCCAGAGATAGACTTCATGAGAAAATTCATTCTTTAGCCAATTTTCCTGACATCCCTAATATAAAAAAGCTAACCAATTTTGAACCTGCATATCGGATGCGGGTTGGGGACTACAGAATATTGTTTGATGTGGATGACGATGTTATCGAGATAGGCAGAGTCCTACACAGAAAAAACAGTTATCAATAGATCAGAACAAAAAGATGGAGGTTATCGGTTAATCGCCGAAACCTCATCTAGTCGTTATGCCTCAAAAGGAGACAGCTGATGGCACACAAAAAAATACTGTTCCTCGGGCCAGAAGATTCTCCACTGATTACTTGGCTACGAGAGCAGGGCGAAGAAGTGATTCAAACAGCCGACAAACTCTCAGCTCAGACCGTTGCGGGGCAGGAGTTTGCCTTTCTTGTCAGTTACGGCTACAGGCATATCCTTCGCAAAGAAGTTCTTGATATTTTCCCGGGCAAGGCATCAATCTTCACATTTCCTACCTTCCGTGGAATCGTGGCGCTGACCCAAACTTCTGGAGTTTCGTAGAAGACACCCCGAAAGGAGTCACAATTCACTGCTTGGACGAAGGCGTGGATACCGGAGACATAATCGTTCAGAAAGAAATGAAGTTCGATTCGGGTCACGAAACACTCGCAACGTCCTACGAAAAGTTGCAGGCAGCAATGCAAGATTTGTTCAAGCAGAAATGGCAAAACATAAAGAACGGGAACTGGCAAAGGCAAAAACAAGTTGACAATGGGTCTACGCACAAAGCCAGGGCAAGGAAAATCTATCCCATCTGCTGGCAGACGGATGGAATACCCCAGTTTCGGTGTTGGAGGAATATGCGGCAGAAACGCAGATGTCAAAGCAGTTCTGGGACAAGTATGACTCCGACATTGAAGAAATCAGAAAGCAGAAGGCATAACAAGGCGCTGCACCGGACGGCAATTCCGCTGCGCTCCATTGCCGCCGGTGAGCTTGGGCGTTGAAAATAAAAAAAGACTATGCGTAGCGGAATTTGAAACCACAAAGATCTCAAAGAACACAAAGACAAAACAATCACCCGAAACGGTTGAAGAATAATAACTGTTTCAACAACAGCGTGCACGTTATTGCCGCTGGCGCGGCAAAACGTGACGCAGGCGTTCACAGATAAAAAAGACGATGAAGAATTTGTGAACTTTGTACTACTATCATTCATTTTCTTGGTTTTTTGTACGTTTATTATCTCTCACAGAGGTACCCTCCTACGCCAAGGCTACGGCGTGCCATGCAGAGTTCTCAGAGTTTTTGTGCCCGCGAATCTCCGCGAATGGATAAGGGTATTTCATCCCCACTTCGTGGGGTCGTTAATCGCTTGAAATACCCTTATCACAAGATCACTTTTGACAACATGAATTGTAATTTCAACACAAGACTCTGCGCTTTAAATTTTTAGTGATTAACGACTCCACAACGTGGAGAAAAAATTTAAAGCGCAATATTCGTGGAGATTCGCGGGCAAAAAATTGGTTGCGGCTATGCTGCGCTAGGCTCCTTGTGGTTTCAAGAAAACAGGATTCAGTTGCGCACCTCAAATGATTGTGGGACAATTGGATTGATTTCAAATGAGAGCCACAGCTTACTCCCCGACGACAGTCCTTTGAAGAGTTCCCATGCCGAGTGGTTTGGGACAGCACGTACAAAATAAAAAATCAGCTGTGAACAATTTGCTCCACCGTATCAGAAACCGCGCTTCGCTTGGTTCCTGAACGGTGAGCATGTCGTTCGGCGACTGACGATGAAGGAAACCTGACCACGGCAAGTTGCGTGCTTCCGGTGATGGAATGTTTGATGCGCACACCATGGGAGAACACATGAGAGCTCGATTCTTCAAAACTGGGTTCGGCGTCCTTGCGTGCTTCGCAGCTTGCTTTCTGGCGGGTTGCGGAAAGCCGCCGGTACCGCCGTATCCTTGGTGGGGTTCCTACGGGACGGAGGCAGGCGTCATTCAGGCCGCTCGGGACTGGTCCACGGAGTTCGAGCAATACATCAAGGATTGGCTCGACGGGCTCGCGCCGGCCGAGATTCCGTCAGAATTGCTGCCCGAATCCCAACGAAACGACAAGAACTACTCCGGCTTCCGCCTCGTGCGGCCGGAGGAAATCACCGCTGATGAGCAATGGATGAAGCGCCTCTCGGTTCCCGCCATCGCCGTGAAGGATGCCTACGGCGAGTTCTGGGACCCGCATGTTACGTACGGTTTGCTCGGCTGGATGATGATCCCCTTCGGATCGAGGGTGATTATTGAGGGGGAGTTTCCGCATTGCCGCTATTTCAGCCTCCAGGTGTCGCATGCGTTTGACCCCCAGGCATACGTCGTGTCGGCCTATGGAGCCGGCGAGGTCGCGTTCGTGGATGCGGATATTGAACCGCTGCCGGGTCATGTGAATCCGTTCCGCGTCGGAGCGAATCGCAACGCCAGAAATCGCAGTTACCGGGTCGTGGTGACGGCGGCGGTCGGTGATCCGACAAAGCTGGACGCGGCCGCATGGAAGCAGGGCGTCTATCGCGATCCGGGAAACAATCGACGGTATTGCAGCGGTATCAGCTACACCGGACCGTGGGGCGACCCCGGTTGGAATCCCAAGGAAGATGGTTACAAGGGGGACAAGCAGGGGCGTTTTACCAGCGGCGTCATCTGGCTGCGCATGTACGGGCTCGATGATGCGCACCGGCCGCAGGGCGGAGTCGCATACCCCAAGGTCACCTATCAGTTGCCCGACGGACGAAAGTACTTTATCGCCGCGAACTTCACCAAGGTCCAGGCGCGCCTCAACCGCAAACGCGCGCTGGTTCAGCAGCCGCCTGTTGAAATGAAAAGCTCCGGCACAGGATGGGCAAAGCAAATGTCCATTCTCCGGGCCATCGGCAATGGTGGCGCGCGTGCGATCGACCCGAACGGATGGCTGTTCCCCAATGATTACCTTCGGGCTGTCTATCTGGGAGCCGAGGGGCGCGGCGAAGGAGAACCGGGGGTGCGAGGCCTGGAACCCCACGCCACCGCCTCTGTTCACATCAACTATCTCGTGCGCGGGCTGAGCCTGGGCACCGGAAGAATCGTCGTCGTCACCGGACGGATGCCCACCACGCCGGACACTCGCCGTGGAGCCGCCCGGATGACGAGTGCGCAGGCTCGCTACTGGTCGCTGACAGGATACTCTACGGACTATGAACAGAAGAATGCCAATTGGATACCAGGTGTGGCGCAGGTTTCGCTCATGGACGACGAGATCGTGAAGAACGCGAAAAACGAATACGTGATCGCCTTCTCTCGCCCGGAAGATCGTCCGGCCAACGCCACCGCCGCCGAAGGCGTGACGTGGGTGGATTGGGGACCTGGAGCTTCCCTTGGATTCACTCTTCGCTGGATGACCATCAAGCCGGAGTGGAGCTTTGCAAAGTCACCGACGGAGCCGCACCTCGGCTACAACACCGATATCGCCGCCACCTCGTATGATGCGAGCCTGCTGAATCAGAACAATCGCAGCGGCTACCTCGGCGAATATCACCCGTGCATCGGAAGCCTCACCAAGGAAGAGTTTGAAGCGCTCCCGGCCCCGATTACGCCAGACCGCATACCGCTCCATTGACATGAGGCGTTCCGTGGAGGACCGCCGAACAACGGCCTGCTCACGTATTGCTCAAGCAAACGGAGAGGCCGGGCGTTATGCATTTGAATAATTAATGCCCAGCATGGTACAATCTTTGCATGAAAGTAAGGGATATAATTAAACAAATCAAAGATGATGGGTGGTATTTGGTTGCCACAAGAGGAAGTCATCGTCAGTTTAAACATCCTGTCAAGCCGGGTCGAGTTACAATTTCTGGAAAAACCGGTGATGATGTCGCAATTGGCACTCTTGGAAGTATTTACAAACAAGCGAGGTTAAAATGAAAAAATATCTAGTGGTTGTTGAGAAAACACAAACGGGGTTCTCCGCTTTCTCACCGGATTTGGATGGTTGCATTGCTACAGGCAAAACAAAAAAAGAAGTTGAGACACTGATGAAAGAATCAATTCAATTTCATTTGGAAGGTATGAAAGAGGATGGCATTCTTGCCCCTGTTCCCAATTCCTACCCCACATATTGTGAAGTATTTGCATAACAAAAAGATGGAGGTTATCGGCTAATCGCCGAAACCTCATCTAATCGTTCGCCAAGGAGATGATAGATGCTCGAAGGACTATTCATAGCTGGTGCAGCACAGCAGATGGCACGAGCCAATCGCGCCCAACTTGCTGGCGAGATGGCCCAGCGTACTGCCACTGACGTACGCATGAAAAATGAGTCGATTCAGTTCGATATTGAAAAGCTGTTCATGATTACGGAGGCCCTTTGGGAAATTCTGAAGCATCAACACGGGTATACCGACGAACAACTCATCGAGATGATTCAGGACATTGACCTCCGTGACGGGAAACTTGACGGAAAGGTGTCTAAGTCGATCGAAAGGCCGATTTGCCCCGAATGTGAACGCACAATCATCCGAAACCAAGCTCGGTGTCTTTACTGCGGTACTGATGCCCCACAACACCCATTTGAAAGATAGACTGGCGAACATCCAAATCGACACGTATTTTCAAAAGCCGCGCTTCATTTGCTTTTGAAAAACATTTGAGCGTTCGGATGCAACCAGTTGACTTACACCGAATAAAAACAGTATAATTAAACTATGAAAATGACAGCAGAAAAACTTGTCTCAGAAGCACTTGATATGCCTAATCCAATTCGTGCTTTTGTAGCGCAACGGATTCTTGAGAGTCTTGACATTGACACAAATTTAGAACTGTCGCCAGCTTGGAAAGCAGAGATCGAAAGACGATGCAAAGAAATCGACGAAGGATCTGTTACTCTTCTTGATGCAGACACAGTCTTTAAGAAAGCGTATGCGAGACTATCATGACTCCAGTAAAATTCCATCCTGAGGCAGACGCGGAGATGATGGAAGCTGCTGTTTTTTATGAAACCCAACAACTGGATTTAGGAAAGAGGTTCTTGTCGGAGGTACAGCATTCATTGAGTCTCATTCAGATCAATACCACTCTTTACCCTATTATTCACGATGACGTGAGACGGTGCATTACCAAAACATTTCCTTTCAATGTGATTTATCGAATTGCGCCCCGTCAAATCACGATTATAGCTGTCATGCATCAGAGTAGAGATCCGAATTACTGGAAAAACAGATAGGTACCGAACAAGACAGGTGCGCAGTACCCACTGGGGCGCTTCGCTAGCCCCAGCGGAATTGTGATCTATTCGTTAGCATAAGAAATACATGTTACGAACCAAATTAAAACGGTACGCGGTTCCCAAATTAAAACGGTATAATATTGCATGATTCCCACGCTCTAACTGTACGAATGTTCCCAAAACGGTCGTAACAAAAAGTGGCGGAATTTCAGTGGTTTTACCTGCCTGCGAACTATGCACTGGTAGGCGAGTTGGCAGGAAAAAGGGCGGAGCCGTTTGACCGGCCCCGCCCAGTTTGTAACGGTTCCGCATATGCGGAAGCGTCACCCTGTTT
>JAQUCE010000204.1 GCA_028686345.1 Kiritimatiellia bacterium | reverse complement strand
GACCCTCAACCAATTGGCCGCGGTTTCGCCGGCTGTGATCTACTTTCCTGCTCGCACAAAACCCTTTGATCTGCTAACTCTCTATCGCAGGGTGCTGGCTGAAACCGATGAGCTTGTGATTGGCGATGAATCACAGGTTGTTTTCACTGAGGGATACAGGTACTTTGTCGCATTGGCCCTAATGTTTTTTTTGATCTCTTTGAAGCGCAGGCAGCATTTAGGTTTTACGCTGCTAATACTGCTGTGCGGTTGCTCACCAAAGCAGGAGCTGGCAGAGACCAAGTACCGGGAGTGCTTTGAACAGGGTCGCGTTGCCTGGGCTGATGCTCAGAGCGCGGTTAAAAGCTCTGACCAGCTGGGGCTGGAGCTGCTGGCCGCGGCCCGTGAAAGCTTTCTAACCGCAGCCATGTTTAAGCCAGGCGACTTGCCAGCCGCGAGCCAGATCGCAGGGGTGAGCGCCCAGATGCGGGAGCTGGAAAAACGGTTGGCGCAAAAACAGGCTGAGGATGATGAGATGCAGCTGCAGCTCCAGCAGGCGATCGAGGTTTTGCGGGAGCTGACCGAAAAAGAGGAGGCGCTCTCTGTTCAGGGGCAGCGGCTGATGCGCCGCCGACCGCCAGCGCCGCAAATCGAGCGACAGGCAACAGCGGTGGCTGTCAGGCAAGAGCAACTTGCGGTTACCGAGGGCACCGGCGAGGTTCTGCAAATTGTCACCGCAACACAGGCTCAGGTGCAGAAGATGTTGGAAGCCGCCTTTGGCAGGCAGGACAAACCGCCAGCCACCGAGCTGGATCAAGTGGTGGCGCACTTGCTCTCTGCCGAGCTCGCTCAGGGAGAAGTTGTGAAGGAGCTTGCCCCGGATAGTACGAATTGGGGTAACGCCGCTACTTCACTCATGACCGCGGCGCGCGCGCTGCGGGAGGCACTCGAGATCTTAACCGATCAAAATCGGGCACGCTCCACAAGTGAGGATGAGGAGCAAGGAGATACTGATGATTGGGAGTTTGAGGAGAATATGGAGTGGAGCGAATCCTCCGACCCTGCCGCGCTGTCCATACCGCTGCGTTCACAGAGTTTTAATAGCGCTCTGGACAGCCGACACATGCCGACACCTAATTACACCGTGGAGGAGATCATGGCAGAGGAACAGGCTAATCAGTTAAAGCGCGACGGACAGAAAGCGGCCCGCGCTGGTGCCAAGGTTGAAAAAAACTGGTAGGATAAATTGAAAGGGTTGAAAACCATGCTTATAAAACACGAGAATGAACAACAAACAATCATATAATCGAAAGATTGCACTCTCTGCCTTGTTGCTGTTGGCTCTCAACACCCCCGGCACTGAGGAGCCAACGGTTACGATCAGAGCGCTCAATGCGAGTTGTTTTGTCTATGAGCCTTTTCAATTACAGGTGGATGTGCGCTCTGCGGAGATGGTGGAGGAGGAGATAATGGAGGAGGTGCAACGCCCGGTGATGCTGGATGGCAGCGGCTACACCATCACCTCCATATCACAAGGTGCGCATCCTGCCGGCAGTGCCCAGAACATCACCTCTTTTCGGATTGAAGTTGTGGCCACCGGGAGGGGCCTGCTGACGATTGCCCCTGCTGTGGTTCAAATCGGCGAGCGCTCTTTTCAGACAGAACCGCTGCGTGTAGCGGTGGATGAGCCGCGCCGGGCCGCGGAGTGCAGCATGGAGGTTCGTTTTGGCACCACCAATCTCTACGTTGATCAGGCAGTTGAAATCACGGTTGCATGGCAGAGCAGTACCCCTTTTGTTCAGTTCCAGGAGGTGGTGATTGATCTGCCTGTGCTGCGCGATGAGGGCTTTGATGTCTATCCGCTGGACCCGGCGGTGGCTGAAAAAGAGCGCATTGGTCTGCCTGTGAATGCGCAGCGGGTGATCGCGCATAAAACATCCGATGATCAGGGAGAGAGCCTGAGCTTCAAGTATATGCTTGTGCCGCGGCGGGCCGGGCAATATGACTTTGGGGAGCTGCGGTTTTCGTGCGCGCTGATGCATAGCAAGCAGAGCAGCAATCAGTATCCTAGTTATTTTAACAACAGCTTTTTCGTGCGGCCTGAGCAGGAGAGTCGCTTTGAAAGGGTTTTTCAGACCGCGCGGATTCCGGCGCTAACAGTAGCACCGCTACCTGATGAGGGGCGCTCGGCGCTTTACTGCGGCGTGGCAGGGGGGCTGGAGGCTGAGGCGCTGATTCATCCTGCCGAGGTTGTGGTGGGGCAGCCGATGAGGCTTGAGGTGGCTCTCACTAACATGGCTTTTGGTCGGCAAATCGCCGCGCTACCCGATGCGGTGCTGGAGAATATCGGGCCGGCGTTCAAGTTGACGCGTGAGCCGATTGGGGCGAGCGCCACGCTTGGCAGTCGAAGATTTGTTTACGCGCTGCGTCCGCTGCTCTGCGCCACTGATTGGGTGCCGGGGCTGGCAATGCAGGTCTTTGATGTGGAGCGCGGCGAGTACCGGATGGTGCGCACCGCGCCACTCAAAGTCCTGGTTTTGCCGGATGGCAGTCAGCGGGTGTACACCCCGGAGCCGGACGAGGCGGAGAGAGTGCGGGTGAGATTAACGGGGATCAGAGGGAACAATCAACAGAGCACAATACTTATGAATGGATATGACATAGTTACATTTATTGGAAAGCACGCCTGGTTTTTTTGGCTGCTGCCGGTTGCAGGATGGCTCTTGCTGCGTGGACGGATCAGGCACATCGAACGCTGCCGCGTTGATACGGATTACGCTCGTGCCTCACAGGCGCGCTGCCGCTTTAAAAGGATGGTGAGGAGCGATGAGGAGCTTGCTTTCCGCACATACATTGCTGACCGGTTCGGCCTTTGCGCCGAGGCCTTGACGCTTGAGAGCAGCGTTAATGCTTTGACGACCCATGGCCTTCCGGATGAGGTTGTTCAAATGGTGCGTGATTACATGCAAGCGTGCGACACGAAAAAATACTCGCCGTCCCGAGAGCGAAAGGCGAGCCGCATGGCTGTTAGAAAAATTGTATGGGTCATTGAAAGCACTGCTAAAACTCTGCTGCTGGCGCTGCTGGTAGCACCGCTGCTGCTGTTTGCCGGTTCGCCGGAGGAACGTTTCAGCACTGCCATGGCCTTGCAGATGGAGCGAGCGGATGAGGCGCGTCCGATCTTTGTGGAGGCTGCTTTAGGGTATGAGGAAAAGGGGTCTTTTTTCAATGCTGGCAACAGCTGGTTCTTTGCGGGTGAGAGTGGGCGGGCCTTAGCCGCATACCTGGCGGCAGAGAGCCGGGCTCCTTTTAATCGGGAAGTTCATGAGGGCTTAGCCTTTATCCGCGGCCAGCGGCGAGGCGATTTTCCTGTTTCATCGGGGGGTATGTCAGCGCTCGCAAGCGGCTGGCAACGGATCTGCTGCTGGGACATTCACCTGCGCATGGGCTTTTTAACACTCCTGCTGATGGCGGCCTGGGTGGCTTACACACTGGCGCGGCTTTACGGGTTTAAGATAGACCGGCGTTTCTGGCTGGTTTATGGCATTACAGTTGGATTGATCTTGATCACGCTGCTGTATTCGCTGTTTCAGCCAGCGCGCGGTGTGGTAATTCAGAGTGCCGAAGCGCGTCTCGGCGCTGGGTACGCTTATGCCCTTGCCTATGAGAACGCACTGTGCCCAGCGCTCGAGTTCCAGTGGCTGACCAGCGAGAATGGGTGGGTGCAAGCGCGCTTGCCGGACAACAACCTGGTCTGGCTGCACGAGAGCACCTGTGTCAAAGTGAAATGAATTTGGGAGGTCGCAATGTTTACATCTCCGAATTGCAATATTCCGTTAGATCGGCTGCGGGGCGCAACCG
>JAQUCE010000203.1 GCA_028686345.1 Kiritimatiellia bacterium | reverse complement strand
CTATCCTCTGGAACGCGCAGTAATGATAGCAAAACTAGTCGTTTCGAAACAACAACCATACGCCGCATAAATTGCGCTCCAAATTCGCACCTCAGTAATTTACAGGAAGTATGCCCGCGGCAAGGGCCACGTGTTGCATTGATTACTGGTGTCGGGCTTAGACTTATCGCGTACGCGCCTATCAAAAAACAATGTTTTTGGGGTTGACTTTATCTTTTAATTTCCTAAAATAAAAGGAAATAAAGGGGTAAAATACAATGGTTAAACGTAGGGATTTTTTGGCAGGGGGCGCAGCTTTTTTCGGGGCTTTACCAATGCGGCTATGCGCTGAAGAAGGAGACAATCCGTTGTTAAGATTTGGCATTGTGACTGATTGTCACTACGCGGATATTGCATCCGCAGGCACCAGGTACTACCGCGAATCAGATGGAAAGTTGGCGGAGTGCGTGGCAGCCATGAATGCGGAACGCGCCGACTTTTTGATTGAGCTGGGTGATTTCAAGGATCAAGGTGACACGGCTGAGACGACCTTGGGGTATTTGCGCGACATTGAGCAGGTTTATGCCGGGTTTAACGGGCCCCGCTATCATGTGCTCGGCAACCATGACATGGATCGGATTTCCAAGGCGCAGTTCCAGAGTGTGATCAAGAATACGGGGATCGCGCCTGAGCGAACCTATTATTCCTTTGATAATCAGGGGTTCCATTTTGTGGTGCTGGATGCCAACTATCTGGCTGACGGCACGAACTATGATTCAGGGAATTTCGACTGGACCAAGGCCTATGTGCCGCAACACGAGCTGACCTGGCTGGCGCAGGATCTGGCAACGGCTGCACCGCGACCAGTGGTCGTCTTCATTCACCAGCTGCTGGACGCGGATGAGGGTCCAGTTTATGTGCGGAACGCGGCGGCTGTACGGGCTGTGCTGGAGGCGTGTGGCCGAGTGCGCGCGGTTTTTCAGGGTCACCATCACAGCGGCAGTTATCGTAAGCTGGGGGGGATCCACTATTATACGCTGAAGGCGGTGATTGAGGGCTCGGGCGCTGAGAATAGCGCCTATGCCTTGGTCAGCGCGTATGCGGATGGCCGGTTGAGTGTCAACGGCTTCCGCCGGGCGGAAAGTCGCGAGCTGGCAGGCTTGCCGGCATGCACAGCTGGTATCACTGGCTGCTCCAGGGCAATCACGGTCGACACCCGGACGGCTATGCAGCGTTACATGGCGCAAGGCACGGGTGTAGACACGCGCACTGTCTCCGCCTGCCGCTCACGGCCGGCTACGGTGGATACTCTCAGGCACTTTGGCACGATACTGGGTTTGAGTTAAGATCGATTGTTCAGTGCAATCCTTTGTCGCTGTTATCGTTAACCGTTAGTTCAGCGGTGTTCCAGCATATCGGCGATCTGCGAACGGGCAGCCCGCAGGCGGGCTGGGTCGCGGTCAAAGTCGGTCATGCTGCGGATCAAGAGGGTCGCCGCTCCTTCAGCTTTTTCGCGTCCCATTTTCCGGCTGAGCGCTGCCAGCCACTCGTAATCCTCCAGACCGTCACGGATATTGACAAGACGCGCACAAGGCACCGGCCCCTCCTCCGTTGGGTAGAGCAGTTGGCCGTCTCCTGGCATTCGCAACCCTGCGTCCGCCTGCCACTCCCCCAGAAATGTATCGTCTGTTTTAAGCGCCGGGCGATCTGGCCAATAGTTCACATGCCAGAAGAGCAGCCCATCTGAACGGTACAGGTGCGTCATCCATCCCAGGAGCCGCCCCTCGATCCATGGATATTCAAATGAGGCGAAGTTGGCATACGGGTAGGTCGGCCCGCAGCAGACATACCACCAGACCTGATGTCCGCGTGTGCGCAGCTCGTCTGAGAGTTTAGGATCATAGGCACTGGTCAATGGGCAGAACCAGTCCGTGATCTCCTGGTCAGGATAACTCTGGCCATTGGCCATATCGCGATACATATAGGCGGTCGTAAGCACAGGGATCTCAGGAAATGCGCTCTTGAGTGTCTGCCAAAGCCGCTTGATGGCTGGGTAATATTCATGACCGCGCTCGTCAAAGCCGTACAGGTACGCGTACTTCTCCAACCCACGCTGGCGCAGTTCGGCGATATAAGGCGTGAGCCGTTGCTTGATCTCCTCGTCGAACTCCGGCGTGTAGATATCCAGCGCGGAGTAACAGCTCCATTTGCCTGGTTTAGCGGGTTTCGGCACCAGGTTGAGAATGTTGAAGCGGTTCATGCCCCGTTCACGGGCATGTTCCAGGTCGCTGATAGATGGTGGTGTTGTGCGGGAAATATCGTCTGGGTTGAGGCGGTGATCCAGCAGGATATCGTGCGCTTTGCGCTTCATGGTTTCGAATTGTTCCGGATACTGCGCCCCCATGAAGCCGTCCATCACGGCAAATGCCGTGGGCATACCAAAGGTGGTTGGGTTGGCAAAATCACGCACACGCAAGGTCACTGGCACTTCAGCCAATGTCTCTCCGCCAGCTCGGATAATGGCTGTGCCGCGATATTGCCCGGTCTTGGCTGCAGCACTGGCCCGGGCTGTTAGCCAAACGCCTTGGGTCGCGCCGGGACGCAGACGGAAGGGGGCTGGCGGCAGCAGAGGGTCGGGGAGCCACGTTTCGTGCAGCGGCACGCCCTCAGGGTGGATGTTGAACGGACGGCAACGCAGGATATATCCCAGGCGCTGCCAGGAGAGATCGCCCGCCAAGGTGCTGCCACTCTCGTCGGTGAGCTCTGTCAGTTCGACTGTGACTCGCTCGTGTCCCCCATCTGCGGAGGCTGTCAGCAGGATCTGGGCGCTTTCGCTTTCGTTACGCGCCAACTCCAGCGCGATACTGGTTTGCGCTCTTTGCTCTGCGTTCGGATAGGTCAGCGGTGTCACGCGTTGCATGGAGTCGGCGCTCCAGACCGCCACGCCAGTGGTGATCGGGTTAGCTGGCAGACGGAACTCAGGCAACGCGAGTCTTTGGCTGATTTTTTCATTGCCGGCCGTTGCATCAATCTGCAATGCCACTGGCGCGCCCTTTCCTGAGAGGTTGATCCCTGCCACCATGCTGTGGCCGGTAAAGCTCTCGATCTCACGTCCTGCGGCATCCAGCGCTGCGCACTGCCAGCGCGCCTCCTGCCAAAACTTGATCTCAGCATGACAGCCGGAGAGTGTTCGTGGGAAATCTGGGTAAAACGCCATGGTTTTGATTCCGAACTCAGGTGCGCGGCGTTCGAGATAGAGGTCGTCGAACCACACCTTGCCAACGCCGCCGTTGCGTATGAAAACAAAGTACTGTATTTTTTTCACCGGCTTCCGGGGATAGAAAACCTCTGCCACCCCTTCCCAGCCATGCGGTAACTGCGACCAGTTCGCGCGTACGCCCCAGGCATTGCCCCCGCCCTCATACCAAATGTCCAGATAGATACAGTAGTCCTCGGCGTGCACGCTGCTCTCTGTTTTGCTCCAGCCGCCAAAGAGCACGGGGGCTTGGTTTGGTTGCTCGTAGACAATCTCCTGCATCACACCCGCGCGCGTCTTAGCTCCCCGGGTTTCGCAAAAGATGGAAGCACTCCCGGATTTGGCTCTCGTTGCATCCAACGCATAGGCACCGTACGCCCTCCAGCCCTTGAGCTGGTCGCCGTCGTGCGCTTCAAAACCGCCGTTCACCAACGACGCAGCACACAGATTAACTGCCTGCAAAAGCCCTGCTGCGCACAACGTCAGAACTGCTATTTGTTTTATAATCATGGGTCTTCCGCCAAATCTGTGGGTAAATAACGCTTAAAACATCGGGTAAAATCCTCTATTATGTTGCGTTCCAAAACCACATTCTAGAGAAAGATACCCGATGCGAATTCAAACTTTACTAAATCA
>JAQUCE010000106.1 GCA_028686345.1 Kiritimatiellia bacterium | reverse complement strand
TTTCTCTCTCATTGAACAATTGTGTGATATGCCCCGCTGGTTTAGTCAACAACGCTATGCGTTGCATAGAAAAGATGGAAGTTCTTTCTTTCGCAAACATGATAGGATTTAAGAAAAGAGGTACTAACCGCATCTCGACATAGCCGCTCGCACAGCATGGGCAAGCCATGTTATCCGATGCCAGCTCCTTTTTGGTGGGCCTGCGACTGCAGTTCGTCCGTAGCATCAATCACGTCGAAGCGCTTTGGGTCTAAAACAAAGACTCGGTAGTGATCACCATTCCTGCTTACGCGTATGACCACATGGCCGGGAGGGCGGATCGCATCCGCCGCTGCGCCGAGCATGGTCTTCGCTTTTTCGTGCAAGCCTGTAGCAAAGATCGTGCGCGCATCAGGATAAATCGATACCTCTGTCATCCGCGCCAACGCTTCCCGGTGCGGATGCCACATGTCCCATACCGGAATAACCATAATCCGCGGTCGAAGTTTGGCAAGAAAAACAGGGTTGGCGGAATCAACATAGGCGTGATGATTCATGCACATGGCATCTACCCGTCCAACCACCTCGGCCACCGGTGTCTCCAAATCGCGCTTACCTGGCAGCCCACTACAGTCGCCGCCTGTGTAGTATCCGAAGGCCCCATACGAAAGCTTGATCACACAACTGCACATATTCTCATCTGGTTTGCGTTCCCGTGAGAAGACGGTCTGGCCATCTACCACTCCATTCGCCGCGATATTTTGCACGCTGAAATTTGCATATTGTTTGGCTCTTTGTTTAAGAGCAAACTGGGTGCGGCTGCCAACATTGAAACCTTCAAAAACAGTGTTCCGGGTTTGGCGTTGGTGATCGACAAAGGCTAGATAGTCTTTGAAAAACGCCGGATTGCTGCCTTCAGTCGCCGCGCGCGAGGGAAAATCATAAGCGGGAAATCCCCTGTCAACCAGCTTCCCAATACCCACATGCTCCGCGACCATGGTGATGCCTGAGAGCGCGTAGCCGTTTTTTTCAGCCACCCCCTCCAGCCGGTTGCCAATATGGTCTGAGTGAAAGTGTGTCAGCAACACATAGTCCAGTGCCGGAGTTTCCTGCTTTAGCGGTCCGGAAAAATGTTCAATGCAGGCTGCGATCCACTCGCCCGGGGTTTTACCTGCATTCGGAAGCCGAGGTAGAATCGTCTCATCCGGTCGATCACCGCTTACATCGCCTGCATCAATCAACATGGTCGTACCGTCCGGACACATAATAAATGTGGCCGAACCGCGGCCTGTGCAGATATGGTGAATATCGAGCAGACCCTCCTGCCAAGCAGGCAGCTCCGCAGGCATGGATCGACCCGCCGCCCATCCCGCTTTTGCGGCAACTCCCATTGCCGCAGCCCCTCTCATAAAAGCTCGTCGGTTCAGATTCATTGTGTTTCCTTGTTTGTAGTTTGTAAAGCGTTAGTCGCTTAAGCGACTGGAAAAAACAATTAATTGTTCTTTCCAAAAAGTTGTCTATTGAAGCATGTAGCGCACTCGTGCCTGCCGGTGACATGCAGGCTTCACTCAAGCTGAAATGTGTAGTGTTGGCTCTCAGAGCCAAACAAAGATTATGAAACCCCATGACCCGCCTTTGGCGAACGTCCGCCCGGCATACGCTAATTGCTTCTAAGAAGCAACCCTACACCCCAGGACGTGCTTTTCACATGCCTGTTGCAAAATGCCGCTCGTAGAGCGGCTACTCCATTATCACTTTTACATTAACATCTCACTAGCCCGCTTTGGCGCAGGCTTCCGTCTTCGCGCTTCGCAGCTACGCCGGACACGGAAAGCCAGTACAACAAAGCTTATTCCCCCAAACGCGCAGCGTTTGTTACTAAAGCAGCGGGCTAATAATCACAAACGTCTGAATGAGAGCGACGACCTCCCGCACATCACACAGTATCTTTTGGTTGCCCGACTAGCTGCTTTAGCTTACATGCCTTGAACACGTAGATCCAAAGCCAAAATCTCATGTCCATCGCCCATTTTATATGGACTTGGGCCAAAGTTGACCGTGACCACCACGCCATTGGCAAAGCGGCTCTGCTGCACGGAACGATCAGCGGTCAGGATCTTGTGATCGGTCATCTCATGGTAACCAGTGGCACGGGCAACAGGCTGAGCCACTTGATAACTCGCGATAAAAGCGGCTTTGTTCTCGCGCCACTCCTGGGTGCTGAACATGTACATCGGCGGGGTGCCATACAAGGCGTTAAAAAGATCACGGCGGCGCCAGAGCTTTGGCAGCTTGTTATTGTAATCGCCCCAGTACCACTGAGCCACAACACAATCATGATAGACCAGCTCCCAGAGCGGCAGACGGTAACTCTCACCCACCTGATATTTGGCCAGCAGCGGCGGCACCTCATCGACCTTCCGCATCATGTCACGCCCCGCCTCGTGAATCCGGTAGTTGCCCAGACTTAACATCCCCTCAAAGTAATCGCAGAACGGTACTGATGCGTCATGGCCGGTCTCACTGCCGCAAACCAGACCAAACTCACCCGAGATCAGATCCAGCAGCTTCATCTTCCACTCCCGACCCTGCGTGCGGGTCATCGGATGCTCAGGGTGATAGCACTCCATCCAGGGCGATGCCACAGTGGTGTCCAAAAAACGCGCTTTAAAGGGGCGCTGCGCCAAATCCTCGCTGATTCTTTTCCGGGCGTAGGGCAGCGCCTTGGAGTCGCAGATCACTGCGCAGGCAATGCGTCCCTGCCCATCTTTGCGTTCCACGGCCCAGCCGGCACGCGGCACGCCTGACTCTGTGATGTTGATGTCATCCGGAAAAGCCTCGGGAACCCAATCGCTATGCACCCAGGCCACCTCGCTGTACCGAGCCGGATCCATGATGTCCTGGTAGATATCATAACGTCCGGTCAGCACCCCTGGCAGTGCGTTCAATGCCGCGATCTCGCTGCCGGTGCCGCTGCCGCTCCATATGATCCGATTCATGCCAGCTGATTGCAGCTCTTGCACCAGCGCGACCTTTTGAGCGCCGGCATCCCAGTTCCAGATGTTGGCGGCCCCGATTAGTAAATCAATCGCGGGCCGCTCTTTCACCTTCTCGTTAAATGTTTTCAGCAGCCCCCTCTGCCGGGCATGTTGACGATAGCGTTTGCACATGGCCACATAACCGCCTTGCTGGAAGAAAACATAGCGCGCATGGCGCTCATAACCGAACTCCCCGCGGCAAAGCTCCCAGAGCGGTGCGGCCCGCCAAAGGTTGTCAGCCCCTTTGAAGGCATTCATTGAGGCATCGTCGGCACTCTCCAAAATACACATCCACCCACTGCCGTCACGATCCTTCATGCACCCGAAAAAACTCATGCAGATCCCGTGTCCGCCATAGGCGATCATACGCCCCAACCCCTGATGTTCCTCGTCCACAGGGTAGCTCATGCCCTCGTTCATCGGCACAATCAGCCGCTCGCCCGGCGCTGTGATGAAGGCGGCTGGATATTCAACCGAGCGGGTGATCTTACCTTGCGCTTTGATGGCCACGCTCAACTCGGGTGCGCTCTCATCCAGCGTGAGCACTGCCTCCAGCTCTGCCATGCTCTCGGCGTTCACAGTTCGAACCACAGCGCTGCGCCGATCAGCGGCGCACTCCACCGAGCGTGTGAACATGCCACTCAGAGCACCCCCCTGCCGCCAATGCTGGCCACTGCGAAGATCCGTGACTGTCAAAGAGTTCTCAGCAGGATTGATTGCAACCTCCAAGGTTTTGCTCCGCAGCACAACCGGTTCGGCCGACATTGCCGCTATGCGCCCGGTACGCACCAGCTCAAAGCTACGCAGCTCCAGCTCCACGCTGCCGTTGCCGATGATACGGGGTTCCAGGGTGGCGGCGCCTGACGGAATCATAAACCGGTTGGTCACACTCTGCCACGCATCATCCGATTTGAGAGCAAGCCCGGCCCATGACCAGGAGATGGCTTTCCCCTGCGTGTCATAGAGCGTCGCGCAACTCTGCGCATTGTTACCTGCCGCGCTGTCAAACCGCACCTTGGCGCAAGCTCTGATCTCAAAAATATCCCCGGCAGAGACCGCAATCCGACCAATGCCGAAGCCGGCCCAGTCCTGCTCGCAGCGGAACTTCATTGCTATCAGGCCATCACTTACGCTGACCTTGGCCTCACCTCCGCGGCACCAGACCTGCGGCTTCTCCAGACTCCAATGATCCGCGGCGTGCAGAGTGACCACTGCAAGCAAAAATATAAAGCTAACCATATTTTTTTTCATATCAAATTTCCTCATGTTCCGAGCTGACCACCAACCCATCATCAGTGAACAGATTGATGTAATAAGTTGAAGCGCACTCAGGGATCTCCATCATCACGCGGTTCTGTTCCGGGATTAACACGGCTGGCAGCTCCCTCCAGAGGCGCTCTTTCCAGCCCCCTTTATCGCAGGTGTAGTTGAGAACCGCACTCTGGATTTTTCGCTGATGCGCGTCGTACTTCAGATCAACACTGAAGTTTTTCCGCTCCACGCTTTTAATCTCCGGCAGCGCAGCTTTACCATTCAAAAAATGTTCAGCAAACGCATAAATCTCGAGCGGAGCGGCACCCTCCCCTTGCCCATGCTTCATGCGCGGACGGATACAGAGCGTTACCGGCAATCGGAGCAGTTTGTAGGATTTCTGTAAAGAGTCCATTGGATAGGCAAAATCATTGGTGCCTGTGACCCACAGAAAAGGCACCCTTGCCAGCGGCAGATAGACGGAAGGATCCCACAGCCCGAGCCACTGCCTGCTTTTTTCCTCCCCCATTGCCTTAAAGTTTCCAAGCCATGTTGAGTTATCACCCAGAAAACCGCAGCCATAGACCGGCGCGGCAAATTTAAACCGGCTGTCGATGGAGGCGGCGATGCAGGTCAGATACCCGCCCCATGATACCCCGGTGACCCCGATTCTATCAGGATCAACCCCCTCCATTGAACGCAGGAGCGAGTGGGCTCTGACCACAGCCGCCACCGCATGGTAGCTCCACTGCTCGTTGACGGGCTTGTCAACCCCGTTAAAATCACCCCAACCAGCCGGGCCGCCGAACGCATGCCTTGGATGGTTGTTATAGCCGTTGCCGCTGATGGCGCCGCAGGTATCCATTGAGATGGCAGCGTAACCGCGGTCAACCCACAGCTTAACCCACTCGTGAAAGGCGGAGCCACCACCACCGTGCACCAGCACCATAGCAGGCACCTTGTGCTCCTTTGAAGCCCCGCCAGGTATGCCGTAATAGGCAAAGACCCGGGTAGCTCGTCCCTGCGAAGGGAGACTCTCATAAAACAGCGCTTTCACGCCATTGGTGCTGTATCCACTGCCATCAAAAACCGCGGGCACCCCCTCCAGCTGCTCCCCGCTCCACGGCACATCTTTGGGCACGGCTGACAGCGTTAGAACGACTGCAAAGATCAGTGCTGTAGCACAAATAATTTTTTTCATAAAATCCAACCTTACTCCTTGTCACAATCTTAATCCCAATCCTCGTCTCTTCCGCCCATCCCTCGCCAGCCACTGCCTGATTAGGATTATGATCAGGATTATGATTAGGTCTACCGGCACCCCTAACCCCTAACCCCTAACCCCTAACCCCTAACCCCTAACCCCTAAACTCCAGCTGACTGCCGGGCTCCAACTGATCGCAGGCCAGAGCCCCGGCGCGGCTCTCAACCACGCGCTTGGCGCGCAGACCGCCTGTGATCATCCATCGACCAGGAGGAATATCGCGTTCCAGCGAAACAACGCGCCACTCGCGATCAAGAAAAATCAGGTCAATGGCAAAGCTCATCCCGAGCGTGTGGACAGAGCCGCAGTGCTCAATAATCATGGCAGCCCCGTCACACATGTCAACGCGGCCCAGCAGCCCCTTCAGACGCTCAAAAAAACCGCGCGCATATTCAACCGGCTCCGCAAACACCTCGCCCTCAAAAAACAGCTTGCCAACCCTCATCGCACCCAAGACCTTTACTGCTCCGGTTCAATTGGAACAAACCCGCTGCTCCACTCTGCCCAACGCTTCATTGAGCTTCCTTGCTTTGGAATGAGAGAGAGCTGCGGCGCATTGCCGGAACGTATCCGGCTGATATCCAGCAAAAGCTCCTTCCAGTCCGCATGCCGGTGGATGCGCTCTTTAGCGAGCATTTTTTCCAGCAGCAGCACGAACCGGCTGGAGAGTTCCGGCGCATAAGTGCGAGCATCGGCGGCCTGCGCCGCGCCCACATGCGCCTCCACAACCTCATCAACGGTCATGCCTTCAAAAAGCATGCGTCCGGTGACAAGATGATACAGCGTCGCGCCCAGCTGATAGATATCCGAACGGCAGTCAATGTCCTGCTGACCAGTGGCCTGCTCAGGCGACATGTATGCGGGCGTTCCCAGGATCTCCTCACTGTGATCCTTCTCGGTTTTTAAAAGCGCCAGGGAACGGCAGAGCCCCAGATCCGTGACCTTGAGCGATCCGTCATCATCCACCATGATATTATCCGGTTTGATATCATTGTGAACCATTTCAAAACTTCCCCAGGCATAATCCAAGGCCACCGCCACCGCCTCGGCAATGGTCAGGGCATCCTCCTCGGTGGTCTTGCCCTTGCGCCGCAGCAGCTCGCCCATCGTGTAACCGGCCACCAGTTCCATGACAAAGTAATAGATACCATCCTTGAAGTTGGCATCATAAACCTGGACAATGTTGGGGTGCTTCAGGCGGGCCGCCGCCCGCGCCTCCATGCGGAAACGATTCAGGTCATCGCTCTCCTTGGAGAACTGCGAAGAGAGAATCTTGATGGCCACTAAACGGTCGAGCGACAGCTGGCGAGCCTTCCAAACCGAGGCCATACCGCCACGACCCAGCAGCTCCATGACCTCGAAATTCGGCATATTAAATGATGGGAGCTGGGTCATTTTGAGATAGATCCCTCTCCGTTACAGCTGGTGCAAAAAAACTTGCCCTCGCCGGCGCACCTACTGCATGGCTCATCCCTGTATTTTCCCGTGCCGCTGCAGCGGGTGCAGGTGAACAGCCCGGTGCCTGAGCAGCGGGCACAGAGCGGTGCATCACCTGTGCCGCCGCACTTAACGCAGATCACGCTGCCCTTGCCCTGGCAGATACGGCAAGGAATCTCACCGCTGCCCTCACACCGCCCGCAGGTTTCAACCAGCGAGGCATTCAAACGCTTTTTGTTCATGGCGCTTCTAGACCCGCTGGTTGTCTGCTCTATCACGCCCTCCCGGCAGTTATCAGCAGGACACTTCTCCCACTTGAGTCCCTTGCAGGAGCGGCAAACCTGAAGCCCGGTGTGCTGACACTCTTTGCAGGGCGCCGGCAGACCGGTCATGACCAGCGCCCGCTGCTCCATATCCAGCTTGCCGGCAAGCTCCTCGCTGAGATAAACGCGACCCTGTTTAACCTGGCCGGCAACCATACACATCTGTTCAAAGCTCTGCCGACCCTTGAGCACATTCAGCTTGATCCGATCCACCGACAAATACTCGCGCCTAAACCCCAGACCACCACAGCGCTTACACTTCATTCCATCCACAAACTTAACATTTTTTGAGCCGTCAACCTTACCCAGATCAACCTTAAGCTTGCCGCTACCTTGACACATCCGGCACGGCACATTGCCAAACATCAACTCCTGACGGCTCTTATTCATGTTCAGCACCAGCGCCTTGCCAATACGCATGGAACGCTCGTCCGCAGGCACCAGACGTAAAACAGCGAAGGCGTTCTGATAGATCGCGAACGCGAGGCCCGGATGCTCAGCCTGCTGCTCAGCGAGCTTATACTGCTCTTCAACAAACGCGGCGGCAAGCTCGGCAACCGTGTTGTCAGGCGCGGCAGCCACCGCCCGCTCCGGCTCAGGTGTCTGCACCGCTCTGACAACCGCAGCCTTGCAATTCGCGCACACCGCCGCGCCATCCTCAACCTCATGGCCGCAGCCGCCGCAGATCGTCAACCCATGCACCAAGGTGCAGAGCAGCGCGACCAATGCAAAAAATAAAACTCTCTTCCGCCCTTTATACTCTTGCTTCATAGCTCTTCTCCCGATGGTTGTGCTGAACCGTTCTCATTCTCCGAATACTCGCGCAGTTTACGGTGCAGGGTTCGGCGACTGATTCCCAGTTCCTGAGCTGCCCGGGTTTTGTTACCTTTGTTGTTGCTCAGCACTGCCATAATTTTTTGTTCCTCAACATCAGCCAATGACCCGCTGGTCAGTGCCAAAGCGTGGTTGCTCGCCGGGTGTTCAACCGCGCCGTCGCGTATGTTCGCAGGAACATCACGCACAGTCAGACGCTCCCCCCGACCAAGGACCACCATCTTCTCCACCGTGTTGCGCAACTCCCGCACATTTCCAGGCCAGCTGTACCCCTGCAGCAGCATCACCGCGTCCGAGGTGATACCCTCAAAACTCTTCCCGTTTTTCTCCGAAAACTCTTTCAGAAAGCGATTGACCAGCAGAGCAATGTCGCCGTCGCGCGATTTCAACGGCGGCAGCAGAATATCAACCACATTCAGACGAAAGAAGAGATCCTCCCTGAACTTGCCCTCTTTGACATACTGCCGCAAGTCGCGATTAGTCGCTGCCACCACGCGGATGTCAACTTCAATCGATCTCTGACCGCCAACCCGCTCAAACACGCGCTCTTCAAGCACCCGCAGCAGCTTCACCTGCACCGCTGGATCAACCTCTGAGATCTCATCTAAAAAAAGCGTGCCGCCGTCAGCCATCTCAAAGCGTCCCATGCGCAGTGTTTCGGCACCTGTGAAGGCTCCTTTCTCATGTCCGAAAAGCTCACTCTCCAGCAGGTTAGCGGATAGGGCCGCGCAGTGCACCGCCACAAAAGGGCCCTTGCTGCGCGAGCTCAGACGATGGATCGCTTTAGCGACCAGCTCCTTGCCGGTTCCGCTGGGCCCCTGAATCAAAACCGAGGCCTGGGTGGGAGCTGCCTGCTGGATCATCTCAAAAACCTGCTGCATTGCAATGGATTCGCCGGTGATGTTCTCCAAGCCGTACTTTTCATTCAACTGGCTCTCAAGCGACTCCACCTTTGACTCCAGATCCCTGGATTTGATTGCCCTGGCAATCAGCATGTCGAGATGGTCCAGGTTGATCGGCTTGGTCAAAAAATCATAGGCCCCCTGTTTCATCGCCTGCACCGCCGTCTCCACCGAGCCGTAGGCTGTCAGCAGGATGCAAATCGTATGCGGGTACTGCGCGTGCACACGCCGCAGCAAGCCCAGTCCGTCAACCCCCGGCATGCGCAGATCTGAGAGCAGAACATCGATGTGCGCCACCTCGGCCAGCACCTTGAGAGCCGCCTCCGCGCTCTCTGCCACCTTGACATTATAGCTGCGCCGCAGTGCGCGTTGCAATCCATCGCGCGTGTTGCGATCATCATCCACAACCAATATAACCGGCTTGACCGACATTTATTCTCCTCCGTGCTTCAACATTCTGATGCGGCGCTCAGAACGCGGTAATCTGATTTTAAAACAGGTACCCTCTTCCACCTTGCTGGAAAGCTCAATCTCGCCGCCATGGTCATCGATGATGCGCTGCACAATCATCAGTCCCAGCCCGCTGCCTCTCTGCTTAGTGGTGTGGTACGGCTCGAAAACATGGCGCATATTCTGCTCCGAGATCCCCCCGCCACTGTCGTAGAAAGCGATATTCACATATGCGTCATCAACTGTGAACTCCATTTTTAAAGCGCCTCCGTCCGGCATAGCCTCGAGCGAGTTTTTAATCAGATTAAAGAAAACCTGCTTGATCAAGGCGCGGTCCAGGTGAACGCTCGGAATCTCGGCGGGAACATCCACTGAAACTGTTATGCGTCTATTCTCAAACTCTGATTTTAAAAGCCGCAGCGTCTCCTGCAAAACATCTGCTGGACAGGCAGCCTCCAGCATGGGTTTGGATGGCCGGATAGCGCTTAGGAACTGCGTGATCGTTGTGTCCAGCCGTTCAACTTCGCTCCTGGCAACCCCGGCCAGCTCCTCAAGCGATTGGCGCAACTCGGTATCCTGCACCTCAGCCAGCTCACGCATCAAGAGCTGCAGATGAATATTGAGCGCATTCAGCGGGTTGCCAATCTCATGCGCAACGCCGGCTGCCAGTAATTTCACCGCGTCTGAGCGCTCACTCTCCCGCGCGGTGGCCTCCTCCTTGCGCTCCTTGGTGATGTCGCGTAAAATAATAAGGATCGCGGGAGCCTCCGCGCCCTGAACCTCCAGCGGTCGACCAGTCACCGCCACCACGCGGTACTCAGGGTAATTGATCTCAATCTCGCGTGTCACCATCCGCGACCACCCCTCGCTCACCGACTCCGGCATCTCCAGCAGGTGCTCCCAGCCCCAGTCTTTCAGAACGCGCAGGATGGAGCGCCCCTTAATCTTATCATATTGAAAGCCGGCCAAGGTCTCGGCCGCCCGATTGGCATACAGCAAAAGCCCATGGCTGTCGACAACCATGACACCCTCCCGGATACTCTGAAAGATAGTCTCCAGAAAGCCGCGCTCCTGATCCAGACGCGACATATAATTCTGAAGGCTTTCGCGATCCAGTTTATCCAGCCGGGAAACCACTCTTTCAAAAAAACCTGCCACTAATACGCTCCCTTTCAAGTATGCCAATTTGTCTCACATATTAGCTTTTCAGCCCGCGTTCCGCAAGGGAAAACATAACGAATTTAGCGGTCAAAAAGGCACAGCGTTTTTGACCGCTGATCTACGCGAAAGGATAAGGGTATTTCATCCCCGCTTTGCAGGAGCGCTAATCGCTTGGAATACTCCTGTCGCAGGGATACCCACCAATACAGGGCTGGATTATTTTGTAGCCGAAAACTCTCTGCGAGCTCTGCCGCCAGTCGGGCAACCAAGAGAGCTTGTGTAATATGCGGACAATCGTCGCCCTGGCTTAAAAATTTCCAATCGGACATGTCCGGTTGGAATCCGGGCCTACTGAGGCCGGACACCTCTCCGGTTTACGATAGCGGCGACGATGCTGGTTGACAAGCCCCGCATGATCCCAATCGTCCGCCAACATCGTCGTACAGCATCGTCGGTCGATCCGCTCCACCAGCGGCATATGTTGCTGGTAGAGCGACTACTACACTCGCGCCGCACCCCGGAGTGCAAGGGTTGTTGTTCGGTGTAGTAGCCGCTCTATGAGCGGCATTTTGCTACGGGCTCGTGAAAGGCGCGCCCCGGGGTATAGGGTTGCTTCTCAGAAGCAATTAGCGGATGCCGGGTGGTTGTCCGCCAAAGGCGCGCCAAGGGGTTTCAAGATCTTTGTTTGGCTCATCTGTCGTCATCCCGCAACCTGGCTTCGCCCGCAAGCGGGGCTACGCCGTGGCATTGCGGAACTATGCCGGACAAGGGCCGCCAACCCTACACGTTTCAACTTTCCATGAAACTTGCAGGTCGCAGGGCTGATGCAAATGCGCTGCGCTGTTTTTGAGGTGAAAAATGGGCAGTCCACCGCATCAAAACCAGGCACTTAAACGGGCATTGGCCGATTTAAGATCAAAGTCATCTGGATCAATCGGGCCATCGAGCCACTCTAACAACTCCTCTTTCTCAGGGCAATCCGGCCCGCTGAGAGTTTCAAGAAGCTGGTAATAGCCGTATATTCCACCGCAATCCTCGGGTGGGCCGGCCCGCATCCCTTTGGTGCAGATCGGCAGTGTCTTCTTAGGGTCAGGCTTTAGCACCTTCTCAAGCACGATCTGATGCTCCCATGAGTCGCCGAAATCATATTCATAGACGATCTTGTCTTTCTCATTGCATAAAAGATCGCAAACTCGGAAATCGTTGCTGTCCTCAGTACGCATCATACCAGCAAAGTCATCATCCCCACCCCGGGGCTGATAGTATGTTCGGTCGCCGTCGACAAATTGGTGCAGGTGCGAATTGGTCCATCCGAAGAGGGGCTGAATAACATCATGCAGCTTTTCCAGCTGCATGTTGGCGGGAACCAAAACCCGGCGCCAGATGGGCGGATGCGACTCTTTCAATGAGATTTTCAGTTGATAAACAGGGCCGTCGGCATTTATTCGTTTATTGTCCGGAATAGTTGCCCGCAGGCATTCAGAAAGCGCATCAATCGTAGCAGAGATGTCATGGTACATTACGTCCAGTGGCATCGGGAAATCCGCATCACTTGCATCGCTCTGATTACATATTACCAGCACCGTTTGGATCATTACGACGAGTTCACCCAGCTGCATTAAATCCTTATTGCGTAAGGCAAAAGGATCCGCATTTTTTCTGCCCAGTTCGCGCACGACCTGTATACACCGATCATTCAGACTCAAAAAAACCGCACGCAGTTCACGATAACCGTCCTGCTCGGGAACATAACGCTTATTCACCTCATCCCAGAGTTCACACCAGAGATCAAAAAACTCTTGCTTGATTAGCGTGTTGGGGAAAACAAAATCAACCCCATTAATTAGACGCGGTAAAGCTGCCAGCGGGGCGCTATCACCCTGTGCGAGCGCATCGCGCATGTATGCTTCAATATCGTCCAAAGTCACCAACACTCCCAGCTGTTGAAACATGAACTCCAGCTCCGAATCCGGCTCTGAGTCATCGTCTTCCAACAAATCACGAAATCGCTCTTCAATCGGTTCATCAATTGGCCAGAAAAAGCTGAGCTGCCCCATGGTTTTGATGGTCAGCTCCTTTTGTTTGTTGAAAAATGCGGCAAACGAAAGAGGCGGATTGTGTATAACTGATGGCAGATCCTCATTTGTTTCCGCCAGCCAGAACATATGGGCCGCCTGCTCATAGCAATCATAGCTGAGATCATCCTGCTCCCGTAATTTCTCAAAGCCCGCAAGCAGCGCATCAACCCATTCGCGCATTCCGACAAAATCAACCGCTCTTTTTTCAGATGGGATATGCCGGCAGGACAACACGCCCGTCAGCCAATCTTCAACCGTCAGCATCAGGGAGTCGCCGGTCTGGAAATTGCTCTGTTTGAAAAAGTCCTGCATTTCAAATACTGTCAGATGGACCGGCTGCTCATAGGGAGCCACAAAGCTTTCGTCATTCAACTTGTTGTCATCCGTCAGATATGAAATCATCCCATACGTCCCGTAAAACATCAAAGCGCTTATGGCAAGCTCGGCGGGAAGGCTCGCATTGCGGGTCGACGCAATACTCCCATCCGGCAACTTCAAGGTCACTGCGCCTGCGAATACTTCGCGGCTAATAAACGGGATAAAGCGATGGCCTGGAATCAAAAAACCACCCTCAACCTCTTCTTGCAGAGGAGTCACCCGGAATTCAGCGCCCTTAAAGAAACAGTGGCGCGGCATATAACAGTCATCGATAATATACCGGTCATCTTCAAACAGCCACTCCGACTCGCAAGCCAGCTCATACAAGCGCTCTTCATCATCAAACCCTTTGTCAATGCGCCGGGCATGTTTCAGCAACTTTTCAAAATAAAATTTGTCGCTCTGTTTTAATACAAACGCGTGAATCAGCTCTCGCATCTCTTCCTTTTTCATCTCTTCTCCTTTTTATAATCCACCTGATAGGCCAGATACGACAACTTGATCTGGTCGTATATATTGATCAATATATCCTCCATAGCTGTTCCATCTGTAAGTGTCCTGAATGATTGTTCTTCGTCTGTGCCCCCTTTTAGACATACACATAAGCAGGGGCATGCTTTTGGGGTTCCGGTTTCAGTTTAATCATTATCAAGCCGAATTATAACGGATCAAACTAGCGAATGCAAGAGAGGCGGTTGTACAACAGCAATTCTAATTATGGACGAAAGCACGCTGAAGCGTGAACTACATACCCCGGAAACCGCATGTAGTTCACGCTTTAGCGTGCTGCCAGAGAAGAGACGCGGCCATAATTAGAACTGCTGCTCTACGCCGGAGAGGCGACGATGCTGAACGAGCCCCCGCATGAAGACAACTGTACAATGCCTGAGAACCGTCATAGAGGAGCACTTGAAGAGGATGCTGGAGCAAAATCCTATGCGCACTGACATGCAGGCGCGCTACGAGAAAATCATCGCGGAGTATAACAGCGAGAAAAGCCGGGTTACGATCGAGCAGACCTTCGAGGCTTTGCTGCGCAAAGCCCGGGATACTGTTCAGAACACAATCCTGAACTTCCTGTACGATGACAAGAGCGGACTGCCGGAGAGCAGCTACGCAACAGAGGAGGTGAACACCCTGACCACCAAGGTTTATAGCCACATCTACCGAGCCTATCCCACCATCCCCTCCCCCTTCTATGCTGAAATCACGCCAGCGAGAAGAGGAGGGCAACCAATTTTTGCCACTGAGACACTGAGGGGCACAGAGGGTGCGCTAGGTTGTTTTTGGGGTAGAAAAACAGAGGGGTAGAAAATTAAACATTGAGTAAGCACGGAAGGAGGTCAGTCGCTATGCGGCTGACTATGCCGCGCACCTGACGGCTCGAATGCCGCCCGTAGTCGCCCGCGACTTCCTTGTTTCGCGCCTACCGTGCGACCTGCAAGCTTCATCACAGTGGAAACGTGTAGGGTTGGCGGCCCTTGTCCGGCATAGTTCCGCAATGCCACGGCGTAGCCCCGCTTGCGGGCGAAGCCAGGTTGCGGGACGACGACGGATGAGCCAAACAAAGATAATGAAACCCTTTGGTGCGCCTTAGGCGAACAAACATCTGGCAACCGCTTATTGCTTCTGAGAAGCAACCCTACACCCTAGGGCGCGCTTTTCACGAGCCTGGATTTTCATAGGGACAGGCACTGATTTTCACACCGCTTAGGGACAGGCACTGATTTTCCCGCTTAGCACCGCTTAGGGACAGGCACTGATTTTCCCACTTAGCACCGCTTAGGGACAGGCACTGATTTTCACGGTTTCCAACCGGACAGTCCGATTGGAAATCGGAGCTACGTTGCTCCCGCACAAAAGACGCGACCTCTTTATCCGCGAATTCGCGCACCTCCCCACTCCGACAAAGTTAGCGACAAAATTTACGCTTGCGCTGCAAGGTCGTTCGCGCGCTAACTGCAGTCGCCCGCATAGCGGACGACTTCCTTGCTTCGCGCCTACCGTGCGACCTGCAGGTTTCATCGCAGTGGAACCGTGCACGGTTGGCGGAACTTGTCCAGCGTAGTTCCGCTTGCGGGACGAAGACGGATGAGCCAAACAAAGATCATGAAATCCCAGGGCGCGCCTTTGACGAACAATCGCCTGGCATGCGCTAATTGCTTCTGAGAAGCAACCCTACATCCCATGTCGCGCCTTTCATTAGCCTGTAGCAAAATGCCGCTGGTAGAGCGGCTATTACACCGAACAACAACCCTTGCGTTCCGCAGTGCAGCGCATGTGTGGTAGTCGCTCTGCCAGCGGCAGCCGCCCGCAGTCTAGGTATTTTGTCAGTGTTTCAGCCCCGCTTAGGGACAGGCACTGATTTTCACCGCTTAGGGACAGGCACTGATTTTCACACAATCTAAATACTTGGTCGTTGTTTCAGCGCCGCTTAGGGACAGGCACTGTTTTTTTATAGGTACATGCACTGATTTTTCACCGCATAGCGGCGGCTATACTTCGCAACCATCCACTGCATAGCGGCGGATATACTGTGTTGCTTTCAGTATGTCCGCCGCTATGCGGTGGACGCTCATTTTTACCTTTAAGATTTTTCACCTCTAAAACAATGCACAGCGCTCATTCCGCTCCAAGAAGTTAACGACAAAGTTTGCGCTTGCATTGCAAGGTCGTTCGGGCGGCGCGGTGGAGGCCGCGCCCTACCGCTGCGGCCGACGATGCTGTGCGGCGATGTTGGTGGACGATTGGGAACATGCGTGGGCTCGTCAACCAGCATCGTCGCCGCTATCGTAAACCAAAGGTGGTGCCGACCCAGTAGGTCCGGTTTCCAACCGGACAGTCCGATTGGAAATCGGAGCTACGTTGCTCCCGCACAAAAGACGCGACCTCTTCTATCGCGCACTTCTTCGCTCCGCGCCCGGCGCGGATCTAGCCTCTTTTCGAGAGACAAAACCTGTTTGTGCACTACGGCGTAAAACATCAATTATTTACTTACCAATTCAAATAAAATATGTTATCTTAATAAGTAATTTTCCGGAGTTTAGATTTGCAATGTTTAACAGTAAGAAGAAGATTAAAAAAGATTGGCTGACACGCTATGAAGCCAAGTATATTATTCGCGAATCACTGGTGCCGGAGATTCGCAATTTTATTGCACCCTTCTGTCAGGCTGACGCTAATGCCAAAAACGATCCCCCTGAGTACACGATCACCACCTTACAGTTGGACAATCCCGAATACTCTCTGCATTACGCCAAAGAGTATGAGGCGATTAAACGGTTTAAGCTGAGGATCAGGACTTACGGTGAGATTGGTTCAAAGCCTATTTACGCTGAGGTGAAATCAAAACTGAACAACACAATTGTCAAAAACCGAGCCGCGATTCCGTTTGAGCAATGGAACAGCGACATTATCTTTGGACTGCGGTTGCCGGCTGCCTTGAAAAAAGAGAGCCATATTCTCGACTTTCTGCAATTCAAACGGCTTGTCTGGGAGATCCACGCGCAGCCAGTCGTGCTGATCCGGTATGTGCGGAGCCATTTCCGATGTGAGTTCACCTAATGGAATCAAGGTGGTTTGAACATGTAAAATTTAGTTTACCCCAAATGCGTCCGGTAAACATTGGCTATGGTGCGTTTATCTGTGAAAAAACTCGAAAT